>CAYMLN010000344.1:0-3608 GCA_964391045.1 uncultured Saprospiraceae bacterium | reverse complement strand
GTCATCGAGGACGCGGCCATCCCGCTCGAACATCTCGACGCCTTCATCGCCGATGTCGTGGACATCTGCAAGAAGCGCAATGTCGGCGTCGATTATTACGCGCACGCCAGCGTCGGCGTGATCCACATCAAGCCGATCCTCGACCTGCGCGACGGAGGCGACATCGAACATTTCAAGCAGATCGCGGACGAGGTCTTCGAACGCGTGGTCGCCTACAAGGGATCGTGGAGCAGCGAGCACGGCGACGGCATCGTGCGCAGCGGGTATTTGCGGCGTTTTTACGGCGACGCCATATACGGCGGATTTGAACGGATCAAGCGACTCTTCGATCCCGGGCACCTGATGAATCCCGGCAAGATCATCGATCCGCCGCCGATCGACAGCCATTTGCGCTATGGTACGGATTACAAGGACCTGCCGTTTGACGCGGTCTATCACTACCGGGACCAGCGCGACTTCCATACGGCGGTGCATCAGTGTTCGGGCCTCGGCGCTTGCCGCAAGCTCAGCGGCGGCACGATGTGTCCGAGCTTCATGGTCACGCAGGACGAGGCGGACTCCACGCGCGGCCGGGCCAATGTGCTCCGGCTCGCCATGTCGGACCAGCTCGAGGGCGGGCTGGCCCATCCCGATATTCCCGGCGTCCTGGATCTCTGCATCTCCTGCAAGGCCTGCAAGGCAGAGTGCCCGAGCAGCGTCGACATGGCGAGGCTCAAGGCCGAGGTTATGCAGCACCAGTATGACAAACACGGTACGCGGCTCCGTGACCGGCTGATTGGCCGGAGCACGGACATGGCGCGTCGATTGAGCGGTCCGCTCGCACCGATTGTCAATGCGGTGCAGGCTGCCGCGCCCATGCGGCAGCTGATGCTTCGCGCGATGCGCTTCGATCGCCGGCGCAGGCTGCCGTCCTATGCGAAACGGTCCTTGACGGGCGAAATGAACAGCTATGTCCTGCGCGACGGTGAATCGCCGGACATGATCCTGCTGGCCGATACGTATACGCAATGCCACGAACCCGCGCAGGGTGTCGCCGCGATCAGATTGCTGGAGGGCATTGGTGTCAAGGTGCGCATCCTCGATGCGGGGTGCTGCCAGCGTCCGCGCATCTCGCACGGTTTCCTTCGCGAGGCAGCCGAGCTGACGCGGCCCGTAATTGCGATGGTCCTGCCGTGGCTCGAAAAGGGAATCCCGGTCTTCGTGCTCGAGCCGGGCTGCGCGTCCGCATGGACCGACGACCTGCCCGACCTGCAGCCTGATGATCGCGTAGCTTCAATGTTGCACCAGGTGCAAACCTTCGAGCAAGTATTGGCCGGACTCCTGCGGGATAAGCCCGAATTGCGCGATCGTCTTCGACCTGCTTCAGACCGGATTCTTGTTCACGGCCATTGCCACCAGAAGTCCGTCCTCGGCATGGGGGCCGTGCGGGAGATCTTCGCGCACTGGCCCCATGTGCAAGTTGTAGAGCCCGACAGCGGATGCTGTGGCATGGCGGGTTCCTTCGGCTACGAGGAGGAACATTACGATCTGTCGAGGAAGATGGCCGACCGCGTGTTGATCCCCGCGATCCATGCGCATCCCGGCAGCCTGGTCATTGCAAACGGGTTCAGTTGCCGGCACCAGATCGGCGACCTTGCGGGCCGGAAGGCGGTGCATCTCAGCGAGGCGTTTGTGTTGGTGCGGGAGTAAGTATACCCGGGGGCAATCCGGGTTGTTCAGGATGCTTTTTGGGCTAATAAAGTCTTTCTGGGTCCCACGGAGACGCGGAGCGAACATCCCGGGCCTTAATGGAATCCGTGTCAATGCGGTTTTATGTCCTTCTGCATTTCTGAGGGAGTTCGCAGATCTTACCCCGCGACCGGCTGCAAAATGGGGTGTGGTTGCGGCACCGCCGACAGGACGTTTAGAAGGTTTAGCGGGTTGAGAAGGTTTAGTTTGTATTCCATTACGCGGACAAGAAGAATGTAAGGTCCGTAGGACCGGACCAAACGATAGCGCCGGGTTTTAACCCGGCGTATTGAGGGTCAGGCATATCGGAGTGCCGTAGGTACGACACATGAACGACCTCCACATCGGCCAGGTCATTTTCGCATGCACCTCCAAGCCGTATTCCAATTTCGGAAGGGTAATGCATGTGATATTCCCAAGAATGAGGTCGCTTCCCCAGGAGCAACCATTACACACAAAGAGAATATCGAGCATTTTACTCAATAAAATGAGTAAATTTACTCAGTATATTAAGAAAACCGATTCGAATCAATGATCACGCGCCCCCAGCTTTCAATCCTGGCTCAACGAATTGAAAATGAGCCACGTAATTTCATCCAGGTGGTTTACGGGCCGCGTCAGGTGGGAAAGACGACCACCATCTTGCAGCTGGCTGACCGTATGAGCAGCCCGACGCACTATGCCTCTGCGGACGCCATGGGACCTTCCTTTGGCACGTGGATCGACCAACAGTGGGAGACTGCCCGGGTAAAGGCCGGAACGTCAGGTGTCGGATCCTGCCTGATCATCCTTGATGAGATCCAGAAGATCGATAACTGGAGCGAGCAAGTCAAGCGGCAATGGGACCGCGATACCCGCGAGGGTCGTGACATCAAGGTCATCCTGTTAGGTTCATCCCGGCTGTTGTTGCAGCGCGGACTCACTGAATCCCTCGCCGGAAGGTTCGAAACCCTGTACATGCCGCATTGGTCCTTCGCCGAAATGCGCAAGGCGTTTGATCTGACAGGGGATGAATATGTCTGGTTTGGCGGATACCCCGGCGCTGCCTCGCTCCGACATGATGAACATCGCTGGCGGGAGTACGTCCTCACCTCGCTGGTGGAGACCAGCATTTCCCGGGACCTCCTGATGCTCACCCGCATCGATAAACCCGCGTTGTTGCGCCGGTTGTTCGAGGCGGGATGCGCCTATTCGGGCCAGATCCTGTCCTACAGCAAGATCATGGGCCAGCTCCAGGATGCGGGCAATACCACCACCCTTGCCCATTATCTCACGCTCCTGGACCAGGCCGGGCTACTGGCCGGGCTGCCCAAGTACAGTCCCAATTTGGTCCGGCAGCGTGCATCAAGTCCAAAGTTTCAAGTCCACAACAACGCCTTGATGTCGGCATTCGAACCGGCTTCATTTGCGGACGTCCGCCGCCGTCCTGAACGCTGGGGACGATGGGTCGAATCCGCCGTCGGCGCCCACCTGCTCAACCAATGCCTGGCGCATCGGCTCGAGCTCTATTATTGGCGGGACCGCGGGGCGGAGATCGACTTCGTGATCACCGGCCAGGGCAGGATCGTTGGCCTGGAAGTGAAGAGTACGGCCTCAGGCCGAACCTCCGGCATGCAAGCCTTCTCCGATCACTACCAGCCCGACCGTGTATTCCTCATTGGAGAAGCGGGATTGGATATGGATACCTTCTTGCTGACGAGCATTACCGACATCATCGGGGTCAATGCATAGTCTTTAGCGCGACAGCGCCGGGCTATACCAAGGGTTGAAGGTTGCGGCATCGCCGACAGGACGTTTAGAAGGTTTAGCGGGTTGAGAAGGTTTAGTTTGTATCCCAATACGCGGACACGAAGAATGTAAGGTCCGTAGGGCCGATACAT
>CAYMLN010000343.1:0-3612 GCA_964391045.1 uncultured Saprospiraceae bacterium | reverse complement strand
CGTGGGGCCTGACGGACGGGTGTATTTCGGCGGACGGCAGGGCGTGGATCACTTCGATCCTTCGGCGATCCGGGCCAATCACGGTCTCCCGCGCATGTGCCTGTCCTCCCTTCGGATCGACGGTGCCGAGCAGGACGTGTCGGCGGGCGGCACGGTGCAACTCAATCCCAGTGATAAGCTCCTCGAGATCGAGTTTGCGGGATTGTATTTCACGGACCAGGCGGGTGTCCGCTACGCATGGCGGATGGACGGCGGGGATACGGCATGGGTAGATCTCGGCCAGCGGCGACAGGTCGTCTTTGCCTCCCTCAAACCCGGGACCTATGCGTTTCGCGCGCGGGCATTTGCGCGGGGCGGGCGTCGTGCCACATCTGACCTTGTCATCCCGTTGACCGTGCGGCCGCCGTTTTATGCCACCTTGTGGTTCCGCGGGTCGATGACAGCGCTGGCCCTGCTCGCCGGCTTCGTGTGGGTGCGCCGGCGGGAAGCGCACATTCGCGCCCAGGACCGTCGGGATGCCGAGATCGCCCGGCAGATGGCCGAGCTGGAGAAACGCGCACTGCAGTCGCAGATGAACCCGCACTTCATCTACAACGCGATGAATTCGATCCAGCAGTTCATGCTCGCCCACGATGTTGAAGGCGCGATGCGGTACCTGACGCGTTTCTCGCGGATCCTGCGCACCGTGCTCAATCTCTCCGCGCAAAGCCGTGTGCCCCTGACCGACGAGATCCGGCTCATCGAGGATTACCTGGAGTTGGAAAATATGCGATTCCCCAATCGGTTCAGCTACCGGATCGACGTCGATCCCGACCTGCCTGTGCACGCGATGGAGATCCCGCCTTTCCTGGTCCAGCCGCAAGTGGAGAATGCCATCCGCCACGGGTTGCTCAACAAGGGCGCCCCGGGTCACCTGGAGATCCGGTTCAGGCCCGACGGCCGGCATTTGCGGATCACCGTCGAGGATGACGGCATCGGGCGGCAAGCCGCAGGGCGTCACAAACGCGAAGCCTTGCACGTCAGTGAAAGCCGTGGATTGGCCATTGTCCGCGAGCGGCTCACGCACCTGCATGCCGGTACGGGCGAAGAAACGTTTACCATCACCGATCTCCACGATGCGCGCGGCGAACCGAGCGGCACGCGGGTGGAGATCCTCATCCCGCTGGAATAATGACAACCGATGCCCAACGCCTCAAGGCGGTCATTGTCGAGGACGAAGAACGCAGTCGTGTCGTCTTGCGCAACCTCCTGGAGGCCTATTGCCCCGATGTCGAGATCGTCGGCGAGGCCGGGCAGGTCGCCGAAAGCATACGGATGATCGGCGCGCTGCGGCCATCGTTGGTCTTCCTTGACGTCCAGATCGGCGGGGGGACGGGATTCGACGTGCTTACCGGCCTCGAGGGGCTCGATACGGCAGTCATCTTCACCACGGCCTATGATCATTATGCGTTGAAGGCTTTCCGGTTCAGCGCCGTCGATTACTTGTTGAAACCCATCGACATCGAGGAGTTGCAGGCGGCGGTGCGCAAGGTGCGGTCCGCCCATCGCACGGAGATCGACCAATTCAAGATCAAGACCCTGTTATCGAATATACGGCATCCCGAGGAGGATCCCGTCCTGCTCGTGTCGACGCAGGAATCCGTGGAGTTCGTGCGTATCCGGGATATCATCCGGTGCGAGGCCCAGGGCGCGTATACGCTGACCTACATCCGGGACCAAAAGCCGGTCCTCGTGAGCAAGGTGATCAAGGAATTCGAGTACCTGCTGCAGGACTTCGGGTTTTATCGCGTCCACCAGTCCCATTTGGTCAACCTGCGCGAGGTGCGCAAGTACGTCAAGGCGGAAAATTATCTGCTCATGCGCGATGGCGCGAAGATCCAGCTGGCCCGGAGCCGGAAGGAGGATTTCTTCGCGGCCCTCCACAAGGTGCAACTTTAACCGGGGCCTTTCCAGCCTGGCGGGCGGTGGTTCACCGAAAGGGAGCTTGGCGTGAATGGCCTTGTCCGGGGCGCGCGCTTGAATAGTTAGGAATCCGTACTATATTTGCGTCGGCGCTATTGCCTTTTACGTCTTAATCATCGCATCATGAACAAACCCGTTTTTTTTCATGCCGGCTGCCCGGTCTGTGTCAGTGCCGAACAGGAGATCGTCGATTTGATCGGTCGTGACAAAGTCGATATCGTGCATCTTGGCCAGGACCGTGAACGGATCCCTGAGGCTGAAGCGCACGGTGTGCAATCCGTGCCGGCCCTGTTGACGCCAAACGGCCGCGTCCTCCATATCAATTTCGGGGCCGCGCTCGCGGATGTGAAGGGTTGAGTTTTTTTTCCCGGCAAAGTTAGGATTGCTAACTTTGCCGGGCCTTTTGGGCCCAGGCCATGATGTCGTCATTCCATCCGAAGAACCAGGAAAACCATATTGAGAGCAAGATCGTCGTTGCCCTCGAACGCATTGCGGAAGCATTCCGGGTGTTGTTATGGGTCGAGAGCCGGGAGAACGGATTGAGCCCGATCCAGATCCAGATCCTCGTCTTCTTGCTGTTTCACGATGAGGCGAAGAGCCGCATCAGCTATCTCGCACAGGAATTCAATATGACAAAGGCGACCGTCAGCGAAAGCGTCAAGGTCCTCCTCCGCAAAGAACTCATCACACAGGTCGACGATCCCCTCGATGCGCGCAGTTTCACCCTGGTCCTCACGCCGGCAGGGCGGGCGATGGGTCGCAAGGCAGCCGCCTTTGCGCAAACCCTCGAGAAGCCGCTCCGACAGTTACCCGACGCGCAGCAGGCGGCCATGCTCGACGGACTCCTGCACACCATTCACGACCTTCATCGCGCAGGCATTATTTCGGTTCAGCGCATGTGTCATACCTGCGCCCATTACCGGAAGGAAAATGGCCGGCACTATTGCCGGTTGCTCCAGACATGGCTTGAAGCGCATGCATTGCGGCTGGACTGCCCTGAACACACCGCTGCGGAATGAACCCTATTGGCGGCCATGGGACCGCCCCGGTCAAAGTGTTTCCGACAACGCCCGCGCCGCCGCCGCGCGGCGCAGCGCGCGGTTCACGATATACACGCCCGCCAGCGTGGTCAACGATCCGGCCATGATCAATGCCGTCAGCGGTTCGCCGGTGATGAAGCTGCCGGAGAGGACCGCTACGATCGGGTTGATGTAGGCATACAAGGAAACGATGCCGGTCGGCAACTTTTGCAGCGCGTACAGGTAGGCGATAAAGGCGATGATCGAACTCACGACCACCAGGAAGAGGATGGCCCCCCAGGTGTAAGCCCGCACATCGGCCCAGGGGATCGTCTGGCCGGAGACTTCCGCCATCAAGCTTAGGGTGACCCCGGAGATCAGCATTTGCCAGCCGATACTATGGTACGGATTGAAATCGCCCGCGAAGGCCTTCGTGTAGATCGTGCCGAACGCCCAGGACAGGGCAGCGAGCAGGCCGAGGAGGATGCCCAGGATGAAGGCTGGATCGAGGATGTCTTTCAGGTGCTCGTAAAAGACGATGCACACCCCGCCGAATCCGATGAGCATACCTACCCAGGCGAACGGCGGGATGCGCTGCTTTTCCCGGAAGGCGAGGATGATGACCAGCCAA
>CAYMLN010000342.1:2400-3616 GCA_964391045.1 uncultured Saprospiraceae bacterium | reverse complement strand
ACAATCCCCCGATCCGCATCCTGCTGTCCTCCTATACGGACTGTCGCGGCACGGACGAGTACAACCTCGAGCTTTCGCGCAAGCGCGCCGAAGCCGCGGTCGAATACCTGGTGTCCACCGGGATCCCGCCACGGCGGCTTGAGTCCCGGGGGCTGGGCGAATCAAGCCCGGTGGTCAACTGTCCGTGCGAGTCATGCACGGAGGAAGAACACCAGGCAAATCGCCGGACGACCTTCAAGATCATCGATTGATCAGACGACGAGGTTGATCATCTTCTGCGGGACGATGATGACCTTGCGCAGCGGCTTGCCTTCCGTCCATTTCACGACTTCCGGCAAGGCCTTGACCTGGGCCTCGATCTCGTCGTTCGACAGGTCCACCGCCAACTCGATCTCCGCCCGCTTCTTGCCGTTGATGCACACCGGATACGTCACCGCGCTCACGGCAAGCCAACGGTCGTCATGAATCGGGAAGTCGGCCCGGTGCACGGATTCGGTATGGCCGAGATTTTCCCAGAGTTCCTCGGCGAGGAACGGCGCGAAGGGGGCGAGCAGGCGTACGAACGGATCGAGGATCTCGGCGGAACGCTCCTCCTGCCGGCGCAGTTCGTTGACGCAGATCATCAGCTGGCTGATGGCGGTGTTGAACGAGAACCGCTCGATGTCATCGGCGACCTTGCGGATCGTGGCGTGCAACATGCGTTGCGATGTTTCCGCGGGCGCGTCGGATCGCACGGTCCATTCACCTTGTTCGTCGACAAACATCGACCAGCACTTCTTGACGAACTTGCTGATCCCCTCGATGCCCATGGTATCCCACGGCTTGGACTGCTCGATCGGGCCGAGGAACATTTCATACATCCGGAACACATCCGCACCGTAGCGGGCAATGACATCATCGGGGTTGACGACGTTGTGATACCGCTTCGACATCTTGCCGACTTCGGACAAGGTGTGGAAGACGGCGCCGTCGAAGGCAGGTCCCGTGACACGACCGGAGGCGCATTCAAAGATGGCGTCGGCGTACTCGGGCCGCCAGCGGATGAAGCCTGCCAGCCCGTCCGGATTGAGGTGCGCGTTGGCCTGTCCGTATGCGCTGACGAAATCGATGTGCACGGGGATGCGGGCCAGGCTGTCGAGCGGAATTCCCTGCTCCATGGCCACGTCGCGGCTGATGAAATGTGGACGTCCGTCGGTCTTTTCCTTCCTGAGCAGGG
>CAYMLN010000342.1:0-2390 GCA_964391045.1 uncultured Saprospiraceae bacterium | reverse complement strand
CGCCCTGGATCATGCCCTGGTTGATCAACTTCTTGAACGGTTCCTGCGTGGGCACCAGGCCGAGATCGTAGAGAAACTTGTGCCAGAACCGGGAATACATGAGGTGGCCCACCGCGTGTTCGATACCGCCGACATACAGGTCCACGTCCTGCCAGTAGGCGATGGCCTCCTTCGACGCGAAGGCCTCCGCATTGTGCGGATCCATGTAGCGGAGGAAATACCAGGAGGAGCCTGCATAGCCGGGCATGGTATCCGTCTCGCGGGTCACGCCGGGTGCCGGATGTGTCCATGCCGTCAGGCGCGCAAGCGGGGAGCGGCCGTCGGGTGAGGGCTTGAAGTCGTCGAGGTCCGGCAGCACAAGCGGAAGATCGTTTTCCGCCAGCGGCGATTCGATGCCGTCGTCGTCATACGTGATCGGGAACGGCTCGCCCCAGTAGCGCTGGCGGCTGAAGTTGGCGTCGCGCAGTTTATACTGTACGCTTCGCGTGCCGAGGTTCAGGCCCTCCAGGTGATCGAGCATGGCCGCGATGGCGTCGTCGACCTTCATGCCATTGAGGAAACCGGAATTGACCATGACACCCTGCCGGTCCTCCATTTCCGCGCCCGGAATGCCCGTACGATCGATGATCGTTGGGACGGGCAAGCCATTGGCCAGCGCGAAGGCGCGGTCGCGTGTATCGTGGCCCGGGACGGCCATGATCGCGCCGGTGCCGTAATCCTTGAGGACGTAGTCCGCGGTCCATACCTGTACGCGCTCGCCCGTCAGGGGATGCACGGCCATGGCGCCTGTCCAGAAGCCTTCGCTCACTTTCTGCGCACCGCGATCGGCGCCTGCACGCTCGCGCACCCGACGCGCGAAGGCGTCAAGTTGCTCCTGGCGGTCGGGCGCGGCGATGCGGGCCACGAGTTCGTGGTCGGGCGCCAGCACCAGGAACGAAACCCCGTAGATCGTATCCGGCCGCGTGGTGTAGACCTTGATCGCAAGACCGTCCTGTCCTTCGACGGCGAAATCGATATACGCACCTTCCGAGCGCCCGATCCAGTTGCGCTGGATGGTCTTCAGGCTTTCATTCCACTCCAGGTCGTTCATGCCTTGTAACAGGCGTTCGGCATAGGCCGTGATGCGCAGGGACCACTGGAGCATTTCCTTCTGGACGACGGGGAAGCCGCCGCGCTCGCTCACGCCGTCCTTGACTTCATCATTCGCCAGTACGGTGCCCAGCGCTTCACACCAGTTGACATAGCCGACGGTGCGATACGCCAGCCGGTAATGCATAAGCATGGCGTGCCGGGCGCGGACATCCATGGCCTGCCATTCGGCCGCCGTGAAGGGCTTGTGCGGCGTGCATGCGGCATCGATGCCTTCGCTTCCCGAAGCCGCGAAAGCGGCTTCAAGCGCCGCGATCGGCCGGGCCTTTACAGCCGCGCGGTCGTAGTAATGCTCGTACAGCTGCAGGAAGATCCACTGCGTCCATTGGTAGTACCGCGGATCGTCCGTGCGCACGGCGCGCGACCAGTCGTAGCAGAACCCGATGTTGTCGAGTTGCGCGCGATAGCGCTCGATGTTGGCGCTCGTACTCGCGGCAGGATGCACGCCGGTATCCAGGGCATACTGCTCCGCCGGCAGCCCGAAGGCATCATAGCCCATCGGGTGAAGGACGTTGAATCCTTTCATGCGCTTGTACCGGGAGAAGATGTCGCTGGCCACGTAGCCCAGCGGATGGCCCACGTGAAGTCCCGCACCGGAGGGGTAGGGGAACATGTCCAGCACGTAGTACTTGGGTTTCGCGGCATCCTCGCGGACCGTGTACAAGCCGGTCTCCGCCCAGCGTTGCTTCCATTTCGCCGCTATCCGGGCAGTATCGAGTTTCATGGCCATTCCTGTTGTTGTCGAATTGGCAAAAATAGGCAGAAGAGCAGAGTTCCCCTATCTTCGGAGGGTGCGCAGCGTCTGCCGGCGCCATGTCTTTGACCGATGCGAAAACTGCTTTTCACCCTCTTGCTCATCCTTGCCGGATATGTTGCCTACAACTACTACTTCGGCAAAGGCGAGGCGCGTGACCAGGCGGCCGTGATCGTCGAGGAGACGAAGGCGCTTAGCCGCGCCGTGGGCGACCTGTTGAGTCACCAGAAAGCGCGATACGAAGCGGGGGAATTCGACCGGACGATCGATCGCATCGGCGACATGCTCGACCGGATGAAAGCAAATCCCGGGAGCACGGAAGGGGAGGAGGACATGCGGCAGATCGGGCGGGATCTCCACCGGATCGATACGACACAGCTCACGCCCGAGCAGAAACGCAAGCTCGAGGACGTCCTTCGCGAGATCGATCGCCAGGCCCAATAACGAAGGCTGGATCCTTCAGGTCTTGTCGCACGGCCGAATGACG
>CAYMLN010000341.1:0-3617 GCA_964391045.1 uncultured Saprospiraceae bacterium | reverse complement strand
GCTCCGCTATGTCTGGCCGCCGAAGGAAACGGAAGGATATCATCCGCTGTGGATCAATCGCCATTTCCTCGAACAGGCTTCATGGCGCGATGGCAAGTTGCGCGTTGGGGAAATGGCATTCTCCGTGCTTTATGTCGATGTGGCCTGGCTGGATGTCCGGGCCCTGCGCCGCATCCTCGCCCTTGCACGCCAGGGATTACCGGTTTGCCTCAAGCGCCTTCCGATGGAGCCGGCCCATGTCAAATCCGACGATTTCGGGGAACTGCTGGATGCTTTGGTAGCGTTGAACAATGTTTCCCCTGATTTCAACACGCTTGTCGATCACCGAGCGCTCATCGCGGGTGATACGCTGCCTGGCTATTGGTGCCGCGTGTTGCCCGATGGAACGCATTACCTCTTCCTCGCACAGCCGCTGTCGAAGGGCATCGGGTATCCGATCTATTCCGGGCAATCTCGCATGGAGGGATCGGTGCACCGGGACCTGACGATCTCGGTCAACGGCAAAAAGACCCGGCGGCGCTTCGAGTTCAAGCCCTATCAATCGCTCATGCTGAAGTTCGATCCGAAGGGACGGATGACCGTCGAGGACATCAGCTTTGTGCCTAAGGATCCCGAGGTGCGTCCGCGCGAACCGCAGCGAACGTATTTTTGACGAAAGCGCACTGGTCGATGGGTTCATTTCTCCGGATCTGCTGTTTTCTCTTCGCGCACGTGCTGTGCATTGCACAGGACGTCGTGATTACGGACTTCGGTGCCGTGCCCGAAGGCGTGACGTTGAATACCCGCACGATCCAGCAAGCCATCGACACCGCGCACGCCCGGGGTGGCGGGCGCGTGATCGTGCCGGCCGGCCGGTTCCTGACGGGCGCGCTCATCTTGCGGTCCGGCGTGGAGCTCCATCTTGCAGAAGGCGCGGTGCTGCTCGGCAGCACGGACCCGGACCATTACTTTCGACTCAATCGTTGGCTGGCCCTCGTGATGGCCAACAAGGCGTATGATGTATCGATCACCGGTCCGGGCGAGATCGACGGCCAGGGACGCCGGCTGGCACTGCATATCGACAGCCTCTTTCACACCGGACAGGTCGACAGTCTCCTCTACCATTTCGCGGAGGGACGTCCCAGTTATCTCATTCGCCCGCAGCTCGTGGAGTTCGTCGACTGTGCGCGCGTGCGGGTGCGCGACGTCACGATGCGCAACGCGGCCTGCTGGGTGCAGACCTATGATCGCTGCCGGGACGTCGTGGTCGAGCGCGTGCGGGTGGACAGTGACGCCTATTGGAACAATGACGGGATCGACATCCAGGACTGCATCAATGTGCGCGTCACGGATTGCGTGATCAACGCGGCCGACGATGGCATCTGCCTGAAGTCACAATCGAAATGGCACGGCTGCGACAGCATCTACGTGGCGCGTTGCACCGTTCGCTCGAGCGCCAGCGCGGTCAAGTTCGGCGCCGTCTCGCATGCCGGCTTCCGCAATGTCGTCATCGAGGATATCCGCGTTTATGACACCTTCCGCTCGGCCGTCGCGCTTGAATGCGTCGATGGCGGCATTCTCGAGAACGTGCTCATCCAGCGGATCGAGGCACTGAATACGGGAAATGCCATCTTTATTCGTCTGGGAAAGCGCAACAGGTCCGGCGCTGCCGGCAAGTTGCGCAACGTCACGATCCGCGACATGCGCGTCGAGGTGGCGTTCGAACGACCCGATTATAACTACGAAATGCGCGGCCCTGACCTGCCGTTTTTCCATAACACCTTTCCATCGTCGATCACGGGACTACCCGGGCAACCGGTCGAGAACGTGACGTTGGAGAACATCGAGATCCGCTATCCCGGGCGGGGCAACGAAGGGCTCGCGTATATGCCGCTCTGGCGCCTCGATGCCGTGCCGGAACGACCGGCCGACTATCCCGAGTTTTCCATGTTTGGCGAACTGCCCGCGTGGGGCTTTTACGTGCGCCATGTCGACGGCCTGATGTTTTGCAACGTGCGGATCGGTATCGATGCGCCCGATTACCGGCCAGCGTATGTGTTTGATGACGTGCGCGGCCTCATGATGAGCGCTTCCGCCGTAAAGGGCGACGATAAACCTCATAATATCGTTTTGTACAAAACCTCGGATGTGCGGTTTGACGATCCGAATGGCGTGTTGCGGATGTGAGTGGATCACAGAGATATCAGCGTATCGGGTTGCTGGCCTTGATCTGTGTCCTGGTCGCTGCATGCGGCGATCGGGACGAACGCATCATGGTCGATTCGGGGGTTGGGTCGGCGGCCGACAGCCATGGAGGAAACGGTGCCCTGCTCCTGACGACATTTGGGTCGCTCGACGAATTGCAGGTCGTGGTGGATATCCGGTATCATGCCGGTGGACAGGCTGTCACGCTGACACATCGATGCGGCGACCGGGCGGTTACGAGTACGCTTCACGCGGGGATCAGCGAGAAGGATTTCGTCCGCGCGCGGTTTGGGGGATTTTGGGACAAGGTTCGCGTGGCGACCAAGTCGCCATATGCCGTGTGGCATCGCAAGGACCTCGCACGTGTAGAGATCCTCGGCCGCCGGCGGCCCAATCTCTTCGGCGAGGGCGACGTGGCCTTTTACGACCTGGCGGAGGCCATGGAGGTGCGTATCCTGCCGGCGGACACAGTGCGCATGTCGCCCCGTGATCTTTCGGAGAAAGGCTACCTCAACACGTTCAACCACGTCATGGCGCAGGCCTTCATCACTACGCTCTATGATGAGTCCGTCGCCGATTTCATCGCCGACGTGCACGAGCGGGACCGGATGCCGGAGCTCATTCACGGCCGATTTACGGCGGAGCAATTGGCCGATGTGGATAATGGGCCTGTGGATAATTATCTCGACATCGTCAACAACGAGTGGGGACAGGAGTTGGGCAAACGGCTGCGGGTGCAGTTCGGGATCGATCGGCGCACGATGTGGACACCGATGCTGCTGGCGGATTACCTCAATGCGATCCTGGCGTATCACAGCTGGGCCTTCGGCATCGGCTTCGCGCCGTTCCGCCCGGCGGACGAGGTGGTCATTAAGTTTGCCCGCAAGATCAATGGCGTCAACGGGGACCTGGCGAGGCTGGAGGGGTTGTATTGGTGAGTGGACGTTCCGTCGGGGACGGACGGATCATTGTTTCGCATTGTCGAGCCGGTAGCCGGTCTTCCCCTTTGGTTTTCCGTCGAGCATGGTGTATCGGCGCGGCAGGTCATCAACACCTTTCACATTCCAGCGCCTGAGCAGGTCGTACCAATCCGCCTCGAGGACGATGACGCGTTCGAGGTCGGCGTCGGCGAGGCTGGCGCCGGGCAGTCTTGTGCCGAGGAGTCGCGCGTTGATCAGGCTTGCGGAGTCGAGCACGGCGCTGTCGAGTTGGGCCTGCGCGAGGTCGATGCCGCTGATATTTGCACGCGTGAGATCGGCACGGCGCAAGAGTGCGCCGGTCGCGTTGGCCCATTGGATCGATGCATCAGCCAGGCGGGCGCCGTCAAGATTAGCCGAGGCGACTTGCGCGCCATCCAGGTTCGCCCCGCGCAGGTCGGCGCGGATGAGCGAAGACCACCGGAGGTCGGCATGCTTGAGCATGACACTATCCGC
>CAYMLN010000340.1:0-3629 GCA_964391045.1 uncultured Saprospiraceae bacterium | reverse complement strand
GTTGGCGGGGACGCCAACGACGGCATTTCGGGGATGGTTGGCGAATCGCCTTCGTACTGGGCTACGGCGATTGAAAGACGCCAACCATGGCAAGAAGAATGATCACGCCTCGCGTGATCAAATGATGATCAAAGGGCGCAGCCCTGCCATCTTTGTAGCCCGTAAGGGCGATGAATATTCAGTCGATCCCGTATGACGGGATCGCATGGGTCGGAGGTCACGCCTTCGCCTGCGGCTATGGCGTTCAAAGGCCGTCGCCTGCGGCTATGGTGACCAAAGAAAACGCTTGCACCAGCATTGGAGATGCGGTTGGCGAGGACGCCAACTAAAGGCTTGCGTTAGTGGTTGGCGAGGACACCAACCACGGCCATTATTGCACGATCCACGCAGCGGTGCCGGACGCGCCGCTGGATGTGTGCCAGCGGACCTGGTAATAGCCCTGCGGCAATGCGGGCCGCAGCAGGATATCGGATCCACCCGGCGCTACCGTCGTGCCGAAGACGGCCGCACCACGAGCATCATAGATCCGCACCGTGAGCGGCTGGCCGATCAGGTGACTGGCCGGACGGAGGTAGAGGACATCGCCATCGGACGGATTCGGGTAAAGCGTGACATCGCCGGCGCGAACGGGCTCCTCGCTGGAGAGGGTCTCGTCGATCACGCGGAAGTGATCGAAATGCGCCTTGAGTACATATTCGAACGCACCCGTCGTCGTGTCCGACGCGCTGATGATGAAATGAACTTGTCCCGGCTGTCCAAGGAAGGGCAGGTCATCGTACACGACGCGTTGCCATGATCCGATGATGGTGTCATTGCGCAATTCGCCCAGCAAGAGGGTGTCCGCGCCATTGGTTAGCCAGGTGCGCAGGCCGAGGTATGTGTTCGGCGGGAACTCGCAGAGCCAGTAGTCGAACTCGATGCGGGGATCAACATAGGTGCTGAAGTCCATGTGCGGCGAGGTGAGATAGGTCGTACCGTTGTTCACTTCATCGGTAAGCACGTTAGGGTTGGTCGACAAGCCGGTGGAATAGACACGTGCGCCGACATCGAACGGCGAGTCATGCTTATCGCCGCAATCCCACTGGTCGTAGAGGATCTGCGGGCTCGGCAGGCCGCGCGCCCATGCGCCCAAGGTCACGTCGCCGCCGACCGTCCAGCCGAGGTCGAGGTCGAAGTCGTCCCAATAGCCCGGGGCAACCTGGATGACGATGTCCTGGTTGGATTCCAGTTCGATCGTGGTCTCGGCCATCATGCCCCATACACCCGCCTGCACCTGGTAGGAGCCGACGTAGGACTGCAGGAACTGGAACTCACCTTGCGCGTCGGCCACACCGTCATAGGTGTCGTCGTTGCTCACGGCGGTCACCTGCGCAAACGGCACTGGCTGCCCGTTCATGTCGATCACGCGGCCCGTAAGGTTGAAACGGGGCAGGGGAACGAGCTCGACGAGGGGGGCGAGGACTTCGCCATTGGTGAATGTCAGCGTGATGACCTTCGGGTAATAGCCTTCTTTCGTGATGCGCACATCGTATGCGCCGGGGATCGCCTTGCCGGTCTTGAAGGCGCCGTCGGCCTTCGATAATTCGGGCAGGACGACATCGTCCGGGCTGATGACCTGCACGCTCGCGTTGAGCAGCGGCTGCCGGGTGACGGAGTCGATGACCGTGCCTTCGAGGTAGCAGGCGCGCACGTAATTCGGGATGAAGACGAACAGGCCGGACGTGCGGTCGGACGCGAGGATCTTGCCCGACGGCAGGTAGGGCCATGCGCCCCACACGCCGTCGAATCCGCCGTGCTGGCCGAGCCAGGAGTCGAAGTCGCCGACCTCGATCAGGTTGTCGGGTCGGGCGGCATCGACGATCGTCGTGCCGTTGGTGTAATAGGCCACGATGAGCCAGTCGTTCCACACGAAGACGTTGTGCGGGATCGCGCCCGTGCCGTCCGTCGCCGGCTGGCGGTAACGGTCGACCTCGATGATGTTGGACGGATCCAGGATGTCGTAGGCAGCGACGTAGGAGTTCGAGCGCTCATCCGTCGTATACAGGTAGCGGCTGTCGTCGGACAGCCATGCATTGTGCGTGAATTCATTGGGCGTCTTGACGCGTCCGATCAGCGAGACGTTGGCCGGATCGCGGACATCGTAGATCGACAAGTCGCCGGCATAGATCTCTGCGCTATAGAGTACGCTGTCGCGCGCGTACACGTCATGCGAATAGATCGCAGGTGCGTAGCCCAGAAAGTCCGGGTCGGTCGGATTGCTCTTGACGTCGATCATGACCACGCCGCCATTGTTGAGGTTGCTGCCGTTGAGATAGCAGATCCCATGCTCGTCGATCCACAGCGTGTGCGCCTTCTCGAACGGCCGGGGGCCGTTGGGCGTGGGCAGGCTGTCCTGCCAGACCCACGTCTGCACGGAGTCGGGCAGGTACTGGAGGTCGATGATCAGCAGGCCGATGCGGGCTTCCGACGACACGTAGGCATAGTGCCCGAACGTGTTGATGTCGCGCCACAGGTTGTTGGCGCCTTCGACAAAGGCCACCTCCTTGAGCGTGTCGCTGTCGATGTCGACGATCGATACGCCGGTGTTCAGGCCCACGAGGGCATATTCTTTGCCATCCGGCGCCGCCCATCCGACAACGTCATTGACGCCGACGGTATAGTCCATACTGTCCTGGAGGACCATGTTGAGCTGCGAGGCAGCCGGTTTTGCGAGGAATACGATCAGGAATGCGCCCGCGATCCGGGCGACGGAATTCAGGTTTCTCATCTGTACATACATGCTTGCTGCAAAGGTACGCCCTATCTGGCCGGAAGATGCCGCCGGGCGGACATTAGTCCCCCTTCCGCGCTTTCCACGGCGAATAGGCGGATCCTTCCGGCGGGGGATCGAGGTAACCCTCCGGCATCTCGCGCAGGGGGAGGGCCGGGCGGAGGTATTCGTGAAGTTGGGCAGGCAGCGCCTGGTAGATGCGTGTACCTTCCGTTTTCCAGTTGATCATATCGTCCGACACCTCGCGGATGATCTTGCCGGGATTACCCGCGACCAGGCTCCGGCGCGGGATCTTTTCGCCCGCCTTGACAAACGTCAGCGCGCCGATGATGCATTCGTCCCCGATCTCGACCTCGTCCATGACGACGGCATTCATCCCCACCAGCACATTGCGGCCCACCTGCGCGCCATGGATAATGGCCCCATGCCCGATATGCGCGCCTTCCTTCAGCCGGACCGTGATGCCTGGAAACATGTGGATCGTGCAGTTTTCCTGCACGTTGCACCCATCCTCGATGACGATGCCGCCCCAGTCGCCCCGGATCGCGGCGCCCGGGCCCACGTAGACATCGGCCCCGATGACCACCCGCCCCGTGATCGTGGCCATCGGATGGACGAAAGCGGTGGGGTGGATGACGGGGGTATATTCACCAAAAGTGTAGATCATCTGCGGTCAGCGTTATCCTTTCCAAAGGTAGCTCCTCCATCCGGACGAGCGGTCTGCGGGCCTGTCTTCTGTTGCCCTATGGGTTGCAAATCAGTGCTTTGTATTATTTCTTCCAGATTATTAATGGCTGATTCTAACAGTGCGTTTTATGCGGTTCTCACAGAGTCGCGGAGTGCGGTTCCCTCACTTTTG
>CAYMLN010000339.1:0-3641 GCA_964391045.1 uncultured Saprospiraceae bacterium | reverse complement strand
GGAAGGACGTCTTGTTCGGCGCGTTCTTCCTGAGCGCTCTCTGGCTCTATATCCGCTACGTGCGCACGAATTACTCGAAGAAATACTTCTACGCCGCGCTCGGCTTGTTCGCCTTTGCCCTCCTGGCCAAGATCCAGGCCGTGTCGCTCCCGCTGACCTTGCTGCTCGTGGATTATTATTTCAAGCGCCCGCTCAAACCGGGTCTTGTACTCGAGAAATGGAGTTTCTTCTTCTTCTCCCTCGTCATCGGTCTCCTGGGCGTCTATTTCCTGCGCGACTATGGCACGATCAGCGACGAAGCGACATACACCTTCGTCCAGCGGCTCTTCATCGGCAGCTATTCGCTCGGCGTCTATCTCGTCAAGTTCATCTTCCCGTATGAGATGTCCCCGCTTTACCCGTATCCGGGCAAGCTGCCCACCATCGTGTACTTCGGACCGCTGGCCGTGGGCGCCGTGGGCGCCTTCGTCGCCTATGCGTACCGCAAGGAATGGCGGCCCTACGTCTTCGGCACGCTGTTCTTCATCTTCAACGTGATGTTCGTCCTGCAGGTGGTCGGCGCGGGCCAGGGTTTCCTGGCCGACCGGTTCACCTACATGCCCTACCTCGGCCTGATGTTCATGGTCGCCTGGGCGGGGCAGTCGCTCATGGAGCGGAAACCGTCGACCGTCAACATGCTCGCCGGCGCCTTCGGCGTGTATATGCTGCTCTTCAGCTGGATGACCTTCCGGCAAAATGACGTCTGGCAGGACAGCGACACGCTTTGGACGCACGTGCTGAAGCATTACGACCGCACGCCCCTGCCCTATCGGAACCGGGCCAACTACCGGCGCGACCAGGGCCGCACGGAAGAGGCGCTCGCCGATTACGCGTCAGCCCTTGCGATCAAGCCGGACGCGGCGCTGTACAACTCCCGCGCGAAGCTCTATTTCAACGAGAAGAAATACGCAGAGGCCATGGAGAATTACAACCAGGCCATCGCGCTCGACAGCACGGAAGGGGAAATGTACATCAACCGCGGGGCGGTCTTCGCCCTGACCGGCCGCCTCGACCTCGCGCTGAACGATTTCAACAAGGGGCTCAACCTCGACCCCACGCATGCCAACGGCTACAAGAACCGCTCGCTCATCTTCCAGTCCTACGGGCAGTTTGACAACGCCATCGCGGACATCGACAAGTACCTGACCTTCCATCCCGAGGATGCCGACCTGTGGTATGAGCGCGGCCGGTTGAAAAACGCGCTGAACCGCGGGCAGGACGCGATCGCCGACCTGGACCGCGCGATCCGCCTCAACAATCGCCAGGGCCTGTACTTTTACGAAAAGATGAAGAGCCTGATCCTCCTCGGTCGCATGGACGAGGCGCGACAACTCATGGCGACGGTCCAACAATTCGGCATCACGCTGGAACCGGAGGTCCAGGCCCGGCTCAACCAATAACTCGCACTTCTTTGCTTCACCACGTTGTCGTATGCTGACCCGGCTGCTTATTCGCCAATACGCGATCATCGAATCGCTTGACCTCGACCTCCGGCCCGGCCTCACCGTCATCACCGGGGAGACCGGCGCGGGGAAATCCATCCTGCTCGGCGCACTCGGGCTCGCCCTCGGGCGTCGCGCCGACGGCCGCGTCCTGCCCGACGGCGCCGACAAATGCGTCGTCGAGGCGCACTTTACCTTGCCCGACGAAAGCCTTCGCCCGCTTCACGATGCCGCGGGCGTGGATTTCGAACAGGTCATGATCTGCCGGCGCGAGATCGCCGCGGGCGGCCGCAGCCGGTCCTTCGTCAACGATACGCCGGTGTCGCTCAAGGTCATGCAGGAACTGACCGCGGGCTGCATCGAGCTGCATCACCAGCATGACAATCTCGCCCTGCAGTCGAAGACCTACCAGCTCGACCTCCTCGATACGATCAGCGGGGCGCGGCCGGCGCGCGAAAGCTACGCGGACGCCTACAAGGCTCTCGCGCATGTCCGCCAGGAACTGCGCTCGGCCCACGACCTCGAGGCCCAGGCCCTGCGCAAGAAAGACTTCCTGCGGTTCCAGCTCGACGAACTGAACAACGCACGCCTGGCTGACGGGGAGATGGCGAAGCTGGAAGATCAACAACGCGCGCTCGAACACGCCGAAGCGATCTCCGGCGTGATCGGCCAGCTTGAACAAACGCTGCAGCACGGCCCGCACGCGCTGCTCAACCAACTCAGCCAGGCGATCAAGCAAGTCGAAGGCATCAAGCCCTACTATCCCGCCATCGGAGACATCGGCGCGCGGCTCGAGGCGCTCCGCATCGAGGTGCAGGACCTCGGCATGGAAACCTCACGCCTCGACGTACCGGGTGAAGCAGACCCGAATCAACTGCAGCGCGTGCAGCAACGTCTCAGCCACCTGTACGGGCTGCTCAAGAAATACCAGTGCGCGGACGAATCTCAACTCCTCGCCCTGCAACGCCAACTCCAGGACGAATTCGCCAGGATCGAGTCGATCGCCGATACGATCCGCACACTCGAAGCGGACGCGGAGCGCCTGGCCCTGGCCGTGCTCACTGCCGGGAAATCGCTGACCGACGCTCGCCGCGCCGGGGGAAGCGCCCTCACGCCGCAGATCATGCACCTGCTCCGCGAACTCGGCATGCCCAATGCGCAATTTGACGTCTCGCTCGAACCGCTCGGCGAACCCGGTCCTGCGGGTTTGGACGATGTGCAATTCGTCTTTTCGGCCAACCGCGGTATGGCGCTGCAACCGATCCAGCAGGTGGCGTCGGGCGGTGAATTATCGCGACTCAGCCTGGCCTTGAAATCCATCTATGCCGGGCAGGCCGGCGTGGGCACGATCGTCTTCGACGAGATCGACACGGGCATATCCGGCGAGGTGGCCTGGCGCATGGGGCAACTCATCCTCAGCCTGGCGGCGGGCCACCAGGTCCTGATGGTGACGCATTCGCCGCAGATCGCCGCGCATGCCATGATCCACTACCACGTGAGCAAGCAAGCCAGCGGGGATCGGGACGTATCGTCCATCACCCTGCTCGACAAACCGGGGCGCATCGTCGAGATCGCCAAGATGCTGAGCGGCGATCCGCCCTCCGCCAAGGCCCGCGCCAATGCGGAAGAACTGATCACCAGCGTCGGGAAACGATAAGTTTTCGCGCGTCTTAGTCGCGCGGCAGGATCGGCACCGGCGGATTGCGCTTGCCGGCCTGCATGACGGCGGACTCGCCCGCCTGGTGGCGGGGCAGTTCGATGATAAACGTGGTGCCCACGCCCTTTTCCGTCTCGAAGTAGATGCGCCCGTCAAACGACTGGATGATATCGGAGCAGATCGCGAGGCCGAGCCCCATGCCCGACGACTTCGTCGTGAAGTTGGGATAGAAGACCTTGTCCCGCATCGATTCGTCGATGCCTACGCCGTTGTCCGAGATGGACAGGATGACCAGCTCGTCGGTGAAGGTCAGCTTGATGACGATGAGGCCGCGCCGGGTCTTCGGGATCGCCTGCATCGCGTTCTTCACGATGTTGTTGAGCACGCGGATCATCTGGCTCTTGTCGGCGAAGACATACAGGTCGTTGATCGGCACCTGGAGCTGGATGTCCATGTCCTCCCGCTTGCGGAAGAGGTCGTGCACGCTGGCCACCACGTCGTTG
>CAYMLN010000338.1:0-3650 GCA_964391045.1 uncultured Saprospiraceae bacterium | reverse complement strand
GGCCAGACATAGCGGAGCTCATATTCCCCCCACACCCACACGCGCTGGCGTTCCTTCGGATACGCGCCTTGCATCACGGCATCCTCGTAGGGGATGTATACGGCGACATCCGAATAGGCGCGGCCCCGCTGCATATACCCGGAGACCTTTTCGATATACGCATTGAATGCGGGCAGCTCTGCCTCAAGGCTGCCTCCGGGCCCGAAGTAGGTCGTGGCGAAGAAGTCGATGGAGTCGACCCCCTTCGGGTTGTAGGGCGAGCCGTGATAGACATGCTGGTTGACGCCTTCGGCAAAAAGCGCATCGGCCACCATCTTCAGGTCGGCGGTCTGTTCCCTGCGCAGGTAGGTGGCCGGAAAGCCGTACATGCAGGTAAACGTCTCGCTCGATACCATCGGCTTCCTGGCGAGCGCGGCGGCCGAACTCACGATGCGCGAATACTGGGGATCGTTGAGCATCGCCTCCGTCTCCGGGATATCGACCAATGCATAGGTCGTCATGACATCGGTCGGCGACGCCAGGCACTGGACGCGGGACAGGGCACCCATCTCGCGGCATGCGCGGACATACGGTTTGTAGAAACCTTCGACCACGTAGTCATGCAGGTGCATCATGTAATCGTACCGGACGTCGGGAAACGAATCGATGCCGGCGTCCATGAAGGGGATGATGTCATAGCCGAAGGTCTTCATGAACGTCGTCTCGAAGCCGGGCGTCCAGATCTTGTTTGTCGCATTGAGCTTGATCTCCCACGAGTCGGTAAACATGGCCGGGGGCCAGTTGTGGGGTTGACGGGAAATGTCCAGCGCCGGCTTCAGGGCGTCCCGGACCGGCCGGGCGAACAACTTGAACGCATTGCTGTCGAGATGGTTGATCACCCATTGCGTGTCGGGCCATGTCCAGGCGAACGTCAGGGCCTGGACGAACGACTTATCCCCGTAAATCTTCGTTCGATGGGCCTTGTCGATGTTGCTCCCGGCCACCGGCCACGCGCTGCCAAACGTGAAATCGCAGGCCAGGCCGATGCGGGTTGCATAGTCCTTCGTGTAGGCGACGATGTCGGACCATTCGGGGCTGAGCCATGCCTGCGCCGTCGTGTCCTTCGGATAATGGCGGTTGTAATTCCGCGCATACATGTCCTTGTACCGGTACAGGGGATACACCCACGCGATCTCCACCCCGCCGAAGTTGTGCGCCTTGAACCAGTCGAGTTGATGCCGGACGTCCTCCTCCGTGATCCGCGTGGCGAACCACCACCAGCGGGTGAGCGGCTTGGTCGTCGGATACGCGGGTGGCGGAAAAACGCCGGATTCAGGCTTGAATATGCGGCCCGTCTGACCCGCTGCCGGGTGGACAGCGAGCATCACCAGGAGTATACAAATAGAGGCCAGCGGTTTGTTCACGGAGGTAAAATAGCACTTCGGTCCGTTGTGTCAGACTTGCGGTCTGGCACATTTCACGGATCTGGTAAGCCGGAATTGCGGCCTGGCACTTCCTAGGCTTACCCTATGGCAGCTCCGGAGGAGCGGAAGCTATTTAGCTTCCGGTGCCTTAGGGGCCATACTCCCGATCCCGCAGGACGGGATCGGATGAAAATTTGTCGCACCGGAACCCGGGGCTGAAGCCCCGGGCTACGAAATGTGCCGGGGCGCCGCCCCTTGATCCGCATTTAATCACGTGATGCGTGATCATTCTGCTTGCTCATATGGGTATCCACGGCAAGCTTATACCTCTTGACAGCCCCCCAATAAATGACACGACAAATGCTCACGATTTTCCCGGCTCGAGCAGCCTCCGCCATCGGACCCGGGCCCAATAGATCACGCCGCCCGGCAATACCGCCGACGAATATGTCATGATCCGCGTCAGGATACCCGGCATGATCACAGCCTGTCCGCGGAACATCCCCTCGATCCCGGCCCGGGCCACATCGGCCGCGTCCATCATCATGCCGGCACGCCTGGCTCGTTCCACCTGGATCGTATTCCGGTCATACAGGTTGGTCGCCGTAGCGCCAGGACACAGGACAGATACGTTGGCCCCGTAATACCGCAACTCGTGCCGGAGGGACATCCCAAAGCTCTTGAGATACGACTTGCTGGCCCCGTAAAAGCCGATCCCGGGAAAATCCTTGTATGCGGAGATCGATGAAGTGATGAGGATATGGCCCCTTCGCTTCAGCTTCATCTCCCGGGCGAAGTGAATGGCGAGCATCGACGGCGTATGGACATGCAGGCCGATCATCCGCGCGGCCGCGCCAGGATCAGCATGAGCGATCTGCCCGAAAAAAAAGAAGCCGGCGTTGCTGATGAATACATCCACGTCCAGCCCCCGCGCGGTGACATCCCCGATCATCGCATCGGCCGCAGATGGAAGGGACAGGTCCATGCAGACCGTGATCACGTCAATGCCATGGGCCCGCGTGAGTTCATCCCTCACCGTGGAAAGGCCTTCCCCATCGATATCGACCAGATAAAGCGGATAACGCCTGCCGGCGAGGATCCGGGCCATCTCCAGGCCGATGCCGGAGGCGGCGCCGGTGATGAGGGCATATCGATGCGTCGGTCCGGTGACAGGGGGCTCCAACAGAGATCAGGATAATGATTGATCTAAAGGTAGTCACGCCCCGGTACGTTTGAAGTGCCCGGTTTATCCTGGAGGAACCTCTATGCTCAGGCTACCACAACAGGCATAAGACGCTCCCGGATGAGGGCCTCCGCTTCCGCCTGGCTGGAGAAGGTGTTATCGATATTCACCAGGTGGTCGGCCAATTTATCATACCGCTTGCCCATGATCCAGAAGAAAATATGGAGGTAATGAATGCCATCGAAGATGAAGGTCTTGTGCTTCTTGAAATTATCGATGTTCTTCATAAACGTCCCCGGAATCTCCGTGTAGTGCAGTCCGGGATTGAGGTGATGGATCGAGTGATATCCGTCATTCCAGCAGTTCTGGTTGTACACGTTATTGATGCAGTTATAGACACTGCTGAAGTGGCCATCCGGATCACGCTTGTCAATAAACGCATGTTGCGTCCAGTTGCCCAGCATCATGATAAAGCGTCCGTAGATCACCGGCACCACGAAGATCATCATGGTCGCCTTGAAGTTCACAAAGCACATGCCGACGCAAAACAATACCCAGGTGAGTTCGCCGGCCGTAAACTGCACATAGATCTTCTTTCGCTTGCGGTTAAACAAGTAAAAGAAGGTATCGACAAAACCCATGGCCAGAAAACGACCGAGATATTTCAAGAAATCGACGGGGCTGTCCCTGCGATACCTGAGGGTGCTGCTCGCATCATCTTCCATATTGTTCTCCACATGGTGCATGATGATGTGATGGCCAAAATAAGTCTCCGGCGTGTGCCCGAAAAACGGACAGACGATCCAGGTGACATACTTGTGCAGCCATTGATATTCCTGCTTGAACATCGGCCTGTGGCATATGCAATGAAACATCAGGCCAAATCTTCCCTTGAAGTAGGATTGGGCCACATACGCATACGGAATGTACAACAACCACCACCAGATGCCCTGGAGCAACGGCGTAAACATGATAAACGCCCATGGAAAGACGATCAGGTGGATCTTCGTCAGCAAATGGACAAATGGAAGATCACGCGGATCTCTCAGATAGTTGAGCCAGAA
>CAYMLN010000337.1:0-3652 GCA_964391045.1 uncultured Saprospiraceae bacterium | reverse complement strand
CAGGTAATCGGTGAAGGTGTACGTGATGCTCCCTTCCAGTGTCAGGACGACGGTCTCATCGACCGGCCAGCGAAGTCCGCCTGCGGCAACCAGGCCCGGCTGCAATCGGCTGTAAGGCTGCTGGTCGGGATAATCTGCGAGGTACTGCCCTTCCGTCCCCAGGGGCTGCAAGGCGACCTTCATCCCTTCATAGACTGTCTTCGGGTTGAAGTAAAACAGGGTCCCGCCGGCCGCGACATAGGGCGCGATCCGGCCCACGCGGCCCTCCTGGAAACGGAATGGATACCATTCCATCCCGAGGACGAATTGCCCGACCGGTGCGAAGAAATCGAGATTCCGCTGGCGGCTGTCCGGATTGGCGGAAAGCGCATCGTCGCCGGAAAGGCGGGTGTAGAGAAACTGGGCCCTAAAAGCAAAGGAAGGGGACAAGGCGTAGCCCGCATGTCCGCCGATAACCGGCCACAGCTTGATCCGGATGCCGTCCGTCGTGCTATATGATGCGAGGTCACCCTGATAGTTGGACACGCCGGCAAAAACGCCGAGTTCGAGCTGGGCGAGTCCCAGACCCGGCCATGCCAGGACCACCATGAAGCCTGTTGCACCGATGATCGACCTCCACCTCATGCGCTTCGAATTAATCGGCCGGCCCGCATCGCCGGCTTTCGCTCTTGCATTATAACGCCCTCACCCGCAATTGTTGCGCCAACCCTTGCCGGAACATGCCTTAATCGCTGTTTATCCGGCGTTTATCCGATTTTGGCCCCTTTTCCTCAACTATCCGCTATCATTGCTTCTTATACGTATTCACTGTCCCGCATGCACATGTCAAATCTCCGTCTTTCCGCATTCACCTTCCTTACCATGCTCACCCTGGCCTGCCTGTCCCCGGTATTCGGCCAGGAGGAATTCCAGCGCTGGCAGCACGGTGGTCCGACGGGTCCTTTCGGGACAGGAACGGCCAGCGACACCTGGTACGCCAAGCCTGCAGCGCCTGTCGGCGCACCGGTGATCGTGGCCGTCCTCGACAGCGGGATCGACACCGGCCATGCCGATCTCCGAAGCCGGCTGTGGGTCAATCCGGGCGAGATCCCGGGCAACGGCATCGACGACGACGGCAACGGCTATATCGACGATATCCATGGCTGGAATTTTATCGGCGGCGCGGACGGTCAGAGCGTTATCCAGGAGTCTTTCGAGGTCACCCGCCTCTATGGCGCGGAACGTGCCCGCTGGGCGCAGGTGGATCCGGAAAAGCTTCGCGGCAAGGACAAGAAAGCCTACGCCGCCTACCTCGAGCGCAAGGAACTCGTCGAAGGCCGCCGGTCATCCGCAGAGATCAGCCTCCAGGAGGCCGAATTCACCCGCCAGCTGGTCCTCCAGGCGCTGGATGCGGCCCGGGCGATCCTGGGCCCCGACAGCCTCGACGTGGAGCGCCTGAAGAATTCGGGCGATGAGAACGCCGAACTGGCCGCCGACATCATCAGTAACATCCAGGACCAGGGCGTCACCGTTCCGGACCTCGACTGGCTCGAGGAGATCGCCCGCGAGCAATTCGACGAGCAGATCAAGGAAAGCCGGAACGATCTCGACTACCATTACAATCCCGAATACAACTCGCGCGCCATCGTCGGCGATACCTATTCAAACTTCACCGACCGATACTACGGCAACAACCAGGTGGATGGCGCATTTGCCTACCACGGCACGCATGTGGCCGGCATTATCGGCGCGGTGCGGGACAACGGCCTGGGGATGGACGGCATGGCCGATAACGTCCGGTTGATGGCCGTCAAGGTGGTCCCCGACGGCGACGAGCGCGACAAGGATGTCGCCAATGCCGTGCGGTACGCCGTCGACAACGGGGCACAGGTGATCAATATGAGTTTTGGAAAAGGATATTCACCGGAAAAGGAACTGGTCGATGACGCGTTCCGCTACGCTGCGCGACACGACGTCCTCATCGTCGTCGGCGCCGGCAACGAAGGCGCTAACCTGGACGAGGACCCCAAATTCCCGAATGACCGGTATGCGAAGCGCTCGCTGTTCGGCCCGGCCCGGGCGAAAAATGTCCTCTCCATCGGCGCGCTCGCGCCGGAAGCGGACGAGCATTGCATCGCCGAATTCTCGAACTACGGAAAGAAGGAGGTCGACGTGTTTGCGCCCGGCGTCTTCATTTACTCCACGACGCCTGACGGTACCTACGACTACGCCAGCGGAACAAGCATGGCCTCTCCCGTCGTGGCCGGCATGGCTGCCCTGATCCGCTCACGGCATCCCGACCTCAGCGCCGTGCAGGTCAAGAAGATCATCATGGGCAGCACACGTCCGCTGCCCGCCCAGGTCATCCAGCCCGGCACGTTCAACATGGTGCGCCCATCGGACATGTGTGTGACCGGCGGCATGGTGGATGTGCCCGGGGCGATGCAACGCGCTGCCGCCACGAAGGGCAAGGCCAAGGCCGACCGGCGGATATTCTCCGGCGGCGATCGTCCCGCACCTGTGAAAGGCCCAAAGGCCTAGAGGATCCGCAAGTCGGTCACGAAGTCCTCGCCCAGGCGTTCGTTGGCGCGCCGGATGATCAGGTCGCGCATCTGCAGCAACTCGGCCTTGAGGGAGGCCGACTCCACCCGAATGACGAGCGTCCGTCCGTCAAGGCGCACCTGGCGGGTGTACTGACGCACCAGCGGCCCCATGGTCTCTTCCCACATCTGGCCGATTCGCGCCTGGTAGAGGCGTTCGCGTAATTGCGGCGAGGCCGCAAACACTTGCAGCCATTCCTTGAGAGGCCTGTTGTTGTCGCCGCGGGAAAGCATGTCTTGGATATCGACGATTGGGCGGGAAAGTTATGGCGTTCAATGGATTCACGACCACCTGGACGCAGGAACACCGCTATCGCGAGGTTGACAAGGTCATGCTTGGACCCGCTCAGGAGCGATCCGGTCCGTTCGACATGGGCAGATGATGCACGGGGAAATCCCGAAGCAAGGCCGACACACGCTCCTCGCTCGTATCGGAGATGAACACCTGGCCGAAATCCTCGGCCGTCAGGATCTCCATCAAGCGACGCAGCCGGCGCTCGTCCAACTTATCGAAAATGTCATCGAGCAACAGCATCGGCAGGACGCCGGATCGCTCCCGAAGCAGGGCATACTTGCTGAGATGGAGCGCGAAGATCAGGGACTTGATCTGCCCCTGCGAGCCGAACTCCCGGGCGGGCATGCCCCGGATCCCGAGCGCGAAATCGTCCTTGTGGATCCCCGTATTCGACCGCTTGGTGAGGATATCCTGTTGCCGCGCACGCTCGGCCAGCACGGGATAAGGATATTCATCCAGGGGAGACACGTATTCCATACTGATCGGCTCGGCCAGTTCGGACAAGAACGCATAGGTCGCATCCAGCCCGTCCGCCAGTGCGGCGACGAGCTCGCGGCGGCGCTGGTGGATCAGCGCGGCATGCGGGGCCATCTGGTCGTCGTAGGTCTCGAGCATGGTGGACAATCCGGAAAAAGGCTGCTTGAGCGCGGCTGTGCGCAGGGCCAGCAGGTGGTTGTAGGCCTGGAGACTTGCGAGGTAGGCCGTATCCATCTGGCACAACAGATGGTCGAAATACCGGCGCCGGACCTGGCCCGTGCCCGTGACGAGCTCGATGTCG
>CAYMLN010000336.1:1650-3661 GCA_964391045.1 uncultured Saprospiraceae bacterium | reverse complement strand
TCGACAGCATCATTGACTTTTCGGACATCGGGGATTTCCTCGACACGCCCGTCAAGCATTACAGTTCGGGCATGTATGTCCGGCTCGCATTTGCAGTCGCCGCACATCTCGAGCCCGATATCCTACTCGTGGACGAAGTCCTGGCCGTCGGCGACCAGGCCTTCCGGCGGAAATGCTTCGACAAACTGGCGGACGTGTCCGGACGCGGACGCACGATCATCATGGTCAGCCACCAGATGAACTACCTGCGCGAACTGTGCAGCCGCGGCATTTGGCTGGATAGCGGCCGGATCCGCTTTGACGGAAGTATCGACCAGGCCGTCCTTGCATACGGCGAATCCGCAGGTGCGAACCCTTCGGCTGAGCTCTCCCATCGCACCGACCGCCGGGGCAGCGGGGTCGTGAAGGTATCCCGCATCACGCTTGATGACGGCTGCGGCCATCCTGTCGCCCACGCCGCCTCGGGCATGCCGCTCGGCGTTGCCGTTCATCTTGAACATCCGAAGATCCAGTCAGGCCAGCGGGCCGACATCCGCCTGGAGATCCTGGACATCTATGGCCAGGTGGTCATGGTGGCGGACAACGGGATCAGCGGGCAGGACATCGCCTTACACGGCACATCCTCTGCCTGGCGCTGCATGTTCCCGAAATTGCCGCTCAATACGCAAGTGTACAGCCTTGGCGTGCGCGTCCGTATCGGCAAGGAGCTGGCGGACCAGTTGTCCGGCGCCCTGATGATTGATGTGGAACGGGGCATGTTCTACCCCACGGGCCTGTTGCCCGAAAGCCGCGAAGGCCTTCTCGTCGATTACACCTGGGCCGCGGCCCAGGACTAACCTCGCATGCCGAAGCGTTGTCGCAGGACCGCCAACGTCCTGGTCCAGGTGTGCTTGATCGCAGCCATGATGGATACAGGCAGTAGGCGCTTGTCTACGGCGTAGCCGGCGTCTGCCGGATAGGTGAACAAGGGAAGGCCTTTTGTGCGGCTGGAGACATTTCGCGCATGCACGATCTTGAGCCATCCGTAGCGGGCAGGCACGTCGACCACGGTCACGTCCGCCGGCGGCCGCGTATGCGGAAATCCGATCACGGTCAATAACCGGCCATCGTGGTGGTTGCGCTCGACCAGGCTCGTAAAATGGTTGAATCGCGAAAACCGTAAACGTGTGAGCACGCGGTTCGGGGCATCGTACAGCAAACCGCCCAGGAGGTTGATCAGCCGCTTGTCAACGGCTTCAACATTCGATTGGACAATCTTGATGTAATCCGGACCCAGTCCGTCGTCATTGTCGAGTCGCGAGGTGATGATAAATTCAGACTCGTCCGTGCCCAGACGCTCGCGCAACTGCTGCATCATCGCCTCCTGCGAGGGCGCCAGCAAGAACTCCGAACGCGGGATCCCGACGATCAGGCGCCGGATGGCGTCAAGCGTTGCTTCCGGTGTCGCGGCATCGAGGCAAATCATCCATGTGAAATCGCGAACCGTCTGCTGACTGACGGTGGGTACACAAAAATCGGCGAACAGGCGAAGTCGGTGCGCCATCCAGGCCTCATCGCGCGTGGCCGTGCCGGCCTTGTCGGCTGACCAGTCCGCGACAGGTACATTGAAGCGCGTGATGAGATAATGGCTGAACACCGGTTTACTCGGTTCCATGGCGATCTCCGCGCAGCTTAAAACGTACTTTCCTGAACACGGCCCTGGGCATCCACCGGATCGCATAGGCCAGCGTGGCGGGCCATGAGATCTTGACGTGCTTCGGGGAAAACGCATAGTAGTCGCTGACCTTTATCCGAAACACCGGCCACCCATGCGGACGCCGATAGCTTTCATTAGCGCCATGCAGGTTGATCCAGAATGAAAACGGATAGGTAACATTCACCACCTGGAATTCCGGTGGCGGATGCAAATGCGGAAACCCCAGGATCGTGCACGGCGATTCGCCCGGGGCAATGCGCTCCACGAGGGAGGTGAACGAATTCCGCAGCTTGTACCGGTGATGGGTCAGGAGCC
>CAYMLN010000336.1:379-1640 GCA_964391045.1 uncultured Saprospiraceae bacterium | reverse complement strand
TAATACAAGCCGCCCAGGAAATTCAGGAGCAACCCATGTGAGGGTTGGAAGGATGCCTGCACGCGCTCGATGAACTCCCTGCCGATAGCGTCGTCGTTATCCAGGCGTGATGTGATGACATACGCCGTGCCGCTGGCCCGGCAATAGGCCCGGAGATCGTCGAGCAACATGGCATAGTCGGATACATACCTGAATTCGACCCGCACGTTTGCCGGGATCACGGCGCGTATGCGGATGATATCGGTGCGGTCGGTTTCGGGATCCAGGTAAACAAGCCAGGTAAAGGCCATGCTGGATTGCCCGGCGACGGAAGGCGCGCAATAGTCGGAAAAGAGCCTGATCCGGTGCGTCATCCATTCAGGCGACAGGGTCGTCCCGGAAAAAAATTCAGGCGCCGCTCCCGCGAAGGGAACATTAAAGCGTGTGACCAGATAATGCGTAAATTTCCCCATTCTAACTCCCGGCTAAGATACTTCTATGCAGTGGCTCCGGAATGCGGCCTATATCCTGATCGTCCTCCTGGGCGGGGGATTCCTGTTGCTGGAGGGCCGCGGCCTGTTGTTCCCCTTCTTTTTCGCCATCTTCTTCGCGTTCCTGCTCATGCCGCTGGAGAAGTGGATCTTTCGCCGGATCCCGATCAAGGTCGTCTCGATCACCGGCAGCGTCGCGCTCGTGCTGGGCGCCATCGGTGGCCTCGGCTTCGTCTTCGGTTACCAGCTGATCGCCATCGTCTCCGATATGACGGCCATCCAGGACCAGCTGCAGGCCGGGATCGAGTCGATCATCGTCTTTGTTGACGAGCGTGTGCCCTACCTCGACATGCCGGCCGACCAGGAGTCGATGAACAAAATGATGGCCCGGCTGCTCGAGGCGCCGATCCAGTTTGTCAGCGCGGGCATCAGCAGCGGCGCCAGCTTCCTCGTCAATGCGGCCCTGACCCTGATCTACACGATCTTCCTCCTCATTTACAAGGAGGCCTTCCGCGACTTCGTCCTGATCCAGTTTTCCCGCGACAAGCGGGACGAACTCGAATCGATCCTTTCGCAATCGATCCACCTCATCCAGCGCTACCTGGGCGGGATGGTCACGGTGATCATCATCCTGGCGATCCTCAACTGCACCGGCCTGCTGCTCATCGGGGTCGAGCACGCGATCTTCTGGGGCGTGATGGCCGCGTGCCTCGTGATCATCCCCTACATCGGCACGACGCTCGGCGGCCTGTTTCCCTTCCTCTACTCGCTCGCCACGGCCGAATACGCCT
>CAYMLN010000336.1:0-369 GCA_964391045.1 uncultured Saprospiraceae bacterium | reverse complement strand
GAGAACATCGCCCGCATCCTGGTGTCGAGCGGCCTCGACCGCTACCAGTTCCTCATCGCCGTCATCGTCATGTACGTGGTGATCCAGCAAATCGAAGGCAACTTCATCACGCCGAAGATCGTCGGCTCCAGTGTGCGCATCAATCCGTTCGCCGCGCTCATCGGCATCGTGATCATGGGGTCGCTGATGGGGCTGGGCGGGATCTTCCTCGCGATCCCGATCCTCGCGATCTTCAAGCTCTTCGCCGAGCAGATCGATGTGCTGAAACCCGTTGCCCTGCTGATGGACAAGGACATCATGAAGCGGCGGTCGCTGTTCATGAGCAAGTTCGACCGGGAGGATTACCGGTTCTCCTCGATCATGCGGGAG
>CAYMLN010000335.1:0-3682 GCA_964391045.1 uncultured Saprospiraceae bacterium | reverse complement strand
GAGCGACCTCTAGGACGAGATCACCGGCCTGGAGACCCTCCTGAAGAACCTCCATGTCACGGTCAAGGACATCGAGAAGGAAGGGCAAAAGTTCACCGCCCGCATCGCCGAATGCGAGGCCCTGATCAAGAAGTACACCAAGCAACTGGACGACGTCAAGAACAACCGCGAGTACGACGCCCTGTCGAAGGAGCTGGAGATGCAGAAGCTGGAAATCCAGCTGGCCGAGAAGAAGGCGCGCGAGAACGGCGACAAGGTGGCCGCGAAGAATGCCGTCATCAAGGAGGTCAAGGACAAGCTGAAGATCAAGAAGGCCAACCTCGACCAGAAGCAGGAAGAGCTCGAGCAGATCATCGCGAAGACCGACAAGGAGGAAAAGGACCTGCGCAAGTCGGCCCACGCCGCCCAGGGGAAGATCGAGGAGCGCCTGCTGAAGGCCTATCACCGCATCCGCAACAACTATCGCAATGGCCTGGCCCTCGTGGCCATCGAGCGCGATGCCTGCGGGGGCTGCTTCAACGAGATCCCGCCCCAGATCCAACTCGAGGTGGCCCAGCGGAAGAAGATCATCGCCTGCGAGCATTGCGGACGGATCCTCGTCGACGAGGGCATTGCCTCCATGGCCGTCGAGGCCTGATTCCCGCCCGCATAGGTGAAGCTGACGACGTCTGCACGGCGAGTTTCCGCAGCCTGTGCGACGATCCTATTTCTGTTCCTGTACGTCCAGTCACTCGGCGCGCAGCATATCGGCTGGACGCCGGAAGCCCGGTCCGCCCACGGCCTCATCACTGCGTTGCGGGTCGAGGAAGGCTTGACCGCCATCCGCCTGCAGCGGATCCAGCATCCGGACAATCTCATCTGGACCTACCTGGAGGATTACGGCGAATTCCTGTCCATTTTCATCCGTGAGGACCTGCGTCGCATCCCCGCTTACAGGGAAGCGTCAACCGCCCGGCTTGAAAAACTCGAAGCCCTCCCCGAGACCGAACCGCTGGCCCTCATGGCCCAGGCCCAGCTCAGCCTCCACCAGTGCGCGCTCCAGCTCCAGGAAAGCCAGTTCATCGCCGCGGGCACGTCGATCAACAAGGCCTTCAAGCTCCTCAAGCGAAACCACCGCCTTCACCCCGGCGATGCAGGGACGCTCCGCCTTTACGCGGCCCTGAAGGCGGCGTTCGGGGCGATCCCCGACCAGTACCGCTGGCTGGTGGCCATGCTGACCAGCCTCACCGGCTCCATCGAGGAAGGGCTGCGCGAACTGCACGGCCTGCTCGAAAACACAAGGCCGGCCGACAATCCCTTCTACAAGGAAACCGTCCTGTTTACCGCCCTCGCCGAGGGCAAGTTGAACGACCGGCCGGAAGAAGCCGCACGGCTCCTTGTCCAGCACTACGGGCAATCCCCGCCCGACAAGGCCGTCCAGTTTACCATGGCCCATATCCTGATGGCCGCCGGGCAAAACGACGCCGCGATACGCGCCCTGGAAGCGAACCTGCCGGGCACCCCCGTGCCGTTCATGGACTTCATGCTGGGCCAATGCAAGCTGTACCGGGGCGACAAGGATGCGGATGTCCCCTTCCAGCAGTTCCTTCGCCAGCACAAGGGAAAACACTACATCAAGGAGGCGTACCAGAAACTCGCCTGGCACGCCCTGCTCCGGGACGACCGGCCGGGCTACGTGCGCAACATGCAACAAGTGCTGATCCGGGGCAGCGCCACGACGGACGAGGACAAGCAGGCGCTGCGGGAGGCGGAGTACCACCAGACACCGCATCCTGCCCTCCTGCGGGCGCGGCTGTCGTTTGATGGCGGATATCACCAGAAAGCCCTCGACGTGCTGTCGGACGACCTCTACAAGACCCTTGGCCAGCACCTGCACCGGCTGGAGTTCCTCTATCGGAAAGGGCGCGTCTTCCAGGCCCGCAGGCAATTCGCCGAAGCGCTCCACTACTTCCACCTCGCGATCAACATGGGGCGGTACGATACGGCGTATTATGCCTGCAGCGCGGCCCTGCAGTGCGGCTTGATCCACGAGCGGCTCGGGCACAAGGCCGAGGCGGCGACGTATTACGACATGTGCCTGGAATTCGCCCCGGAGACCTATGCCTCGGGGCTTCACCAGGAGGCCCGGATCGGCCTTAACCGGATCGGCTATTGATTTCGTGAATCGGGGAATTCCATATATTTGCCGTCCCGTTTCGGCGTGGTAGCTCAGATGGTTAGAGCGTGCGATTCATAATCGCAAGGTCGGCGGTTCAATCCCGCCCCACGCTACACGACAAAAGGCCTGTTCGCAGGCCTTTTTTATTTTGTTGATTCACCACACATTGGATTGCGCCCAAAGCCCTGGCATCGCGATTCCGCATGGCATCGATCAGACCAGGAACCGGTCTCGAGATCCGGCGGGCGGCAGCGGGCACTCGGCGTAACGGGGTCCGAACGTGTAGCGGCGGGCGGCGATCATCTTGTATACGCCGTCGCGCAGGGGTCGGGGGATGATCCATCCGGCGAAGAGCCAGGACCAGGGAAAACCAAGCCCCTTGAGGATATGGAGCGCTGCGTCGCTGCGCAGGAAGACCTTGCCGTCGACATAGAGGATGATCGTGTCCTCCCGGAGGAAGTCGGGCATGAGCGGCGCAAGCAGGCGGGCGGCCGACTCCCCTTCGAGGGGGGCAAACCGGAAACGGCCGTGCCGGTCCCAGCGCAGCAGGCGCTTGACCCAGCCGTTGCACATCGGGCAATGCCCGTCATAGAACACGATCCGCTGCATATGCCGGATGAACAGCCTGGTGAAAGGAAAGGTTGAACAGCATTGCGATCAACCGAAGACCAATTCAAAAAGATCGCGCAGCCATTTGACGCGGACGACCTCCTTTGCCTCGGGTCCGTCGGGAACACTTGTGCCGGCCGGGACATAGATCTTCGTGTACCCGAGCCGCTGCGCCTCGGCGATACGCTTGTCAAGGAGCTGCACGGGCCGCACCTCGCCGGACAGGCCGACCTCGCCCGCGAAGCAGACGTCCCGGGGCACGGGAATGTCCTGCAGGGAGGAGACGAGCGCCACGGCGACCGCCATGTCGATGGCCGGCTCCGTCACCTTGAGTCCGCCGGCGATATTGAGGAACACGTCCTGGTTGCCGAAGAAGAACCCGCACCGTTTCTCCAGCACGGCCAGCATGAGGTGCAGGCGGCGAATATCGTATCCCGTCGTGGACCGTTGTGCGGTCCCGTAGACGGCCGTGCTGGCCAATGCCTGGGTCTCGATCAGGAATGGCCGATACCCTTCGCAGACCAGCGCCACCACGGAGCCCGAGGCCCGGTAGTCGTGATCGGCCGGGATCAGCCAGGCGGATGGATTCTCGACGGGCGCCATGCCCGCGCCGCGCATCTCATAGATGCCGATCTCGAGCGTCGAGCCGAAGCGGTTCTTGATGCTCCGCAACAAGCGGAGATTGTGCTGCCGGTCGCCCTCCAGGTGCAGGACCACGTCGACAATGTGCTCCATGAGCTTGGGCCCGGCGATCTCGCCTTCCTTCGTGATGTGCCCGACGAGGATGATCGCGATCCCGGTCTGCTTGGCGAGTTGCTGGAGCCGGTAGCTGCACTCCCGGATCTGCGCCACCGATCCCGGGACGGATTCGAGCTCGGGCGCATACAGGGTCTGGATCGAATCCACGATCACCAC
>CAYMLN010000334.1:0-3687 GCA_964391045.1 uncultured Saprospiraceae bacterium | reverse complement strand
GGAAATACAGGCACTGGGCCGAGACCGTGATCGGCTTTTCGCTCCTGCTCCTTTCCCTGCAGTTCATGAAGAGCGTCGTCCCCCAATGGCAGGCGGAGAGCGATGTGTTGTCGTTCGTCGCGCGGGTGAGTGATGACGGGATCTTTTCCGTGATCTTCTTCATCCTGCTCGGCACGCTGTTGTCAGCCCTCATCCAGTCCTCCTCGGCCGCCGTGGCGCTGACCATGACCATGTGCCTCAACGGTTGGATGCCGTTCGAGATCGCGATGGCCATGGTCCTCGGGGAGAATATCGGCACAACCTTTTCGACCGAGGTCGCCTCCTGGGTCGGCAACTATGAAGCTAAAGTTGCCGCGCGTTTCCACGTGCTCTTCAACATCATTGGCGTTCTCGGGTTCCTCCCCTTCATGCCGCTGATCATCGCGGGCATCATCCGGCTCCTGACCGACGTCCTGCACCTGCCCGACCCACGTGTGCAGCCGGACGCTGTCCCGCTTGGCCTCGCGGTCTTCTACACGATCTTCAATATCGTCTGGGCCCTTGTGTTCCTGATGTTTACGCCCTGGCTCCTCAAGTTGGCCGAACGATCCCTGCCGGCCAAGGCAAAGACGCCCGGCCGCCTGTACTTCATCGATACGGGGAGCAACAGCGCCGACCTCTCGGTACCCGTGGTGGTGCAGGAGATCCTGCAGCAGGTGCAGCGGATCCGGCAGCTGACGACCGTGCTCAACCAGATCACGCATTTCACGACGGCAGCGGATTACCAGGAGCAGATGCAGTTTGCCTCGGCCTCGCTGAAAACGCTCCAGGAGAACCAAAAGGCCATCAACGATTACCTGATCAACCTCGTGGAAGACCAGAGCTCACTGATGACGTCGCGGGAGATCAAGAGCCTGCTCAACATCAGTTTTTTGATCCGTCAACTGACCACGAAGTACGAGGAGATCTTCCACCTGACCTCCCACAAGCGGCAAAACCGGATATGGTTCGGGCCGACCCAACGGTCGAGCCTCCTTTTCCGGATCCACGACACCGACCTGATGTTGCGCCGGCTGAGCCACCTGCTCCAGTCGAAATCCCTGCATGGCGGGGGCTACCGCGCGTTCACCCCGGAGGCCGGGGAAACGCCCCAGCACGACCAGGAAAACGAGCGAGAATTGCTGGCCGAACTCGATCGCGGGGAACTGAAGCTCGAATCCGTGCTGATCTATTACCAGATGGGCCAATTGCTGGATACGGTCAATGCCGCCCTGCGGACCATGATCGCGGATTTCGAGGAGTCCGGACATGACGTCCGGCAGGTGAGGTCGCCGTTCCTGGGCAGGCCGGCCTGATGATGTGGGCGTAAAAAAAAATGACAGCTAGAAAGGGCAAGTTGACTTTTCAGCCGCTCGCCCCTCTAACTGTCTCACCCACCTATAAAAATCTTATCGATTCTTCCCGCAACCTTTATGCGGGTGAATGATGCTACAAAAATGCGGTCTCTGGCGGATATCGTGCGTAACTTTCGTTACAAATCGCGCAACAATTTTACCTGGTTGCGATAAAGGAGCACTTTCCCCTGATTTTCAAGTGTTTTCAACAATCTTGAAATCACGACCCGCGTGGTCGCCAGTTCTCCGGCGATCTGCTCATGCGATAAATTGACCAATGTGGACCCCGTCACCCTGGACTTTTCCTTCAGGTAGTGGATCAGGCGTTCGTCGAGCTTCTGGAAGGCGATCTGGTCGATTGTCCGGAGCAGCTCATGGAACCGGCTGCGGATCGTCCGCATGACGAAGCTCTTCCAGGTCGGGTACTTGACCAGCCATTGGTCCATCAGCTGGACGGGGATGGCGATCATGTCCACGTCTTCCTCGGCCACGGCGCGGATATCGCTCGGAAATTGCTGCATGCAGCAGGTAAACGTCATCGCGCAGCTTTCCGCGGAGGTCACGTAATAGAGCAGGAGTTCCTTTCCCTCCTCGTCGACGCGGATGACCTTGACGGTCCCGGCCAGGATGATCGGCATGGTCCGCACGATCTGGCCGATGTCGAGGATCGTTTCCCCGGCGGCAATGGAGACGGGTTGCCCGAACTTTTCGATCTCGCGAAGCAGTTCGGGCTCGAAGATGGTCGCGTAAGGGGCCAGCACATCCATGCGCGCAAAGATAATCGGCGCGCCGGACACGGGCGTCCCCGATGAGCGGCCGTTATTGCGGGTCAGCCGGAGCCAGGTGCAGACCGGCCGCTTCCCAGGCCGAGATACCGCCTTCCAGCTCGATGACCTGCCGGAAACCTTGTGCCTTCATCATTTCGTAGGCCCCGTGGCTTCGGACGCCGGCCGCGCAATACAGGAAGTAGGGTTTCTCCTTGTCCAGGGCGGCCAGTTGATCGGCAAACGAAGGGTCATTGTAATCCATGAGCTGGGCGCCGGGGATAAACCCGTTCGCATACTCGGCGGGCGTCCGGACATCCAGCAGCACGGCGGCCGGGGTCTGGCGAAGCTGTTGGTCAAACGCGGCGGCGCCGACAACCATGAAGGTATCGGGGGCGGCGGCCGTCTCCGCCGGGGCGGAGGGCTCGGCAGCGCCGGTTTCGGCGGATGCAGCCGGCTTGCAGGCGTTCAGGGTCACCAGCAGGGCGAGGACAGCGATGATCGTAAGGTTCTTCCACATGGCGGATCAGGATTGATGTTGGGCGATGACCTGCTTGAGCGCGGCCAGCGGCATGACGCCGGACTGGCGCCAGACCTGTTGGCCATGCTTGAACAGCATGAGCGTGGGCACGCCCATGATCTGGTAGTCGGCCGCGGCCCGCGGGTTGCGGTCCACATCGACCTTGAGGATCTTGACGTTGTCGCCGGCCTCCTGGTGGAGTTGCTCGAGGATGGGCTTGAGCATCTTGCACGGGCCGCACCATTCCGTATAGAAATCGACCAGGACGAGCGGTTCGGTCGCGATGATATCCTTGAAGCTCTTGCGCAGGGTCTTGAGTGACATGGTTCAGATATGTTTGGCGTTGCCCGGTCCGGCGGCCTTCCAGCGGGCCTGGAGGCTTCTCCAGCCCCCGCCGTTAAACACGCGGGTGAAGCCCCGGCTGCGGAGGATGGCCGCCGCCTGGCCGGACCGTATGCCGGATGCGCAACAGGTGATGATCGGTTGATCTTTTTTCCAACGATGGATATTCTCCGCCAGGTGGTCTAGCGGAATGTTCTGGGTGCCGGGAATGTGCCCTCCGGCATACTCGGCTTTGGTGCGAACGTCGATGACGGCCACCCCTTCGTGTTTCAGCGCGGCGAGATCAGGAATTCCGCCACCGCCGAAGAGCCGCTTCAGCCAGCTGATCACGACGCCTTCTTGTCCTTGGCCTGGCGATAATTCACTTCCAGCCATCCCCCGCCGTTCTCGCAGGAAATCCCCTGGGCGCTGAGGAAGCGCGCAGCCTGGCCGCTCCGGTTGCCGGAGGCACAGCACAACACGAGGTGCGCGTTCATTTGCTTCAATTCCTCCACCCGGTCCGGGATCTCGTTGAGGGGAATGTTGAGGCTTCCTGCTACATGGCCGCCGGCAAACTCATGGGGCGTCCGCACATCGATGATGATCTCTTTCTGCATGTTTGATTTGTTTGTGCAAAAGTGCAACGCCGGGCGAACGGCTGATGGTGACAATTGTTACATGGGCCGTTCAAGCCGGCGAATCGCGGCTC
>CAYMLN010000333.1:536-3696 GCA_964391045.1 uncultured Saprospiraceae bacterium | reverse complement strand
CGGCTCAGGCGATACAGGTATTCCTGTTGCGTGGCGATCGGGTCCAGGTCAAGTCCGCGGAAGGCGTAGTAGCGCCGGAAGCGCTCGTACACCAGCGTATCCCGCGAGATCAGTCCGTCTTCATGTTCGCGCCAGGCCTGCACGTTGATCCGCTTGTAGTCGGCGTACATGCCCGGCGCCCAGTCCGCACCGTGGGCCGAAAGCATCTCGCCCATGGCTTCCTCGCTCGCCCGGTCAAAATCGAAAAGGGTGTGGTCGGCGTCAAACAGCACCCAGGTGAACCGCTCCATGAGGCCAAAGATACCCTCCCGGCCTGCTTATCTTCGCCGCATGAAGGGTTGGTTGGTCGCAACATTGATTATCTGCGGGGAAGCGTTCCTCAACGCGCAGGATACGATCCCGATGCCGCTGCTGGGCGCCGACATCCGGCTGATCCATGAGCAGCGCGGCGAGGCGGATGTGTTGTTGTACAACATGCATGACAACGAAAACACGTCGGCATCTGCCGGTCGCATCATGTGCCGGAAGTTCGGCGGTGATTTTTTTGAATTGCGCCATACCGGGCGTCGTCCGCTTTCCTTCGAATACAAGGGCGACTCCGTGCACATCGACCCCAATCGCATTTACACGGACCAGGGCATCTGGACGCAGTTGAAGTTCAACCGCAAGCCGGACCCCGCACTCCACCGCATCATCCGGACCTGGCGCGATTCGCTGCTCCTGCAGCTGGACCTGCGCAACCGGAAGGTGGTCATCGCGTTACATAACAATACGGACAACCAGTACAGCTTCATGAGCTATCAGCCCGGGGAGGAGTACGAGGCGGAGGCATCGTTTCTGCATCCGGGCGAACTGCGCGACATCGATGATTTCTATTTCGTTGCCGACCCGGCGATCATGGACAGCCTGTCTACGGGTCGTTTTCCAGCCGTGCTGCAGGCCAATGAGACGATGACGGACGACGGGAGCTTGTCGGTCCTCTGTGGCCAGCTAGGTATTCCGTACATTAATGTCGAGGCGCAGCACGGTCACTTGCTTCGCCAGTTGCTCATGCTCGGCTTCCTTTACGGGCGACTGGACCTTGAGGGGATGGCGGCCCGTGAACAAGAACGCTAAGGACACTATTTCAAATCCATCGTAGATGATCCATCAAATGATCGCGTTTCTCCGCCCGGTGGCTTATGCCCGCCATGTCGATGTCGCGCTCCTGCTCCTGCGCACGGGCGTGTCAGCCATGATGCTCACGCATGGGTGGCCGAAGCTGGCCGGATTCGCGGAGAGGTCGGGTCGCTTTTACGATTTCATGGGGCTGGGGAGCGAGATCTCGCTGTCGCTGGCGGTCTTCGCGGAGTTCTTCTGCTCGATCGCCTTGTTTTTCGGCCTCGGTACGCGCCTTGTCCTCGTGCCGCTGATCATCACGACGATCGTGATCGCCTTCATGGTGCATGCTGACGATCCCTACAAGGAGAAGGAGCACGCATTGCTCTTCCTCGTTCCGTACCTGACATTGATGCTGACCAACAGCGGACGGTACGCGCTCGACTATATGATCTTCCGGAGGCAGCGCAACGGGTAGCCTGCCATGCAAGCCCGGTGTCGGGCTTATTTCTTCGGCTTGAAGTTGATCTGGTAGCCGGGGATCTTCTTTTTCTTAAGGATGTCGATCATCCCGTACTCGACGATCACCTTGTCGTCCTTCGTGATGATCGCATCGGGATTGGTGCAGGACGTCACTTCGCCGGGCACGTGCACGACGGACTTGATCTTGCTGTTGCCGAACATCATCTCCATCATGCCCATGTCCTCGTCCGAAAGTGTTGAGTCGCCCGCCATGCCAAATTCGCCGGCCATCTCGCTGTAGTCGACGTCGTCAAAGCGGATCCACCCGGCTTTCATATCGGCCTCGAAGACCATGAAGGACTCCGATTTTAGACCGCCGGAACCGGCATTGGGCACGATACCAGTGGTGGTGCTGTCCATGTTCTCCATGTAGGTCACCAGTTCCTTGAGCTGGGCAGGACTGTCAAAATCCATGACGATCCCGAAGGCCATGCTGGCGCTGTTTGCCGGCGACGTGATACGGAGCTTGAGCTTTTCGGCGAGATCCATGCGCTTTTCGGCTTTTCGGACACTGTCCGGCATGATCGAGGTAAAGGCGATCAGCGTGTCGAAGTCGCGCGGGTAAGCCGGGTCGGTCACCTTTTCGATCAATTGTTGCATCGGGTCCTTTTCTTCTTCAGGCGCTTCTTCAGCCGTTTCGGCTTCGGGGTCCACCAGTTTCTCCTTGTCGGTCGGCTCGTCTCCCGTCTCCTCCAGCTCGTCGACCGGCGTCATGTCCTCGAAGCCCTGCAGCATGCTCATCATTTCGCCGAGGTCGAACGTCGTCTCGAGCGTTCCTGAACCGTTGCTGTTCAATTTGAGGTCCTGCCGGATGTCGCCGCAACTGGTCAATACGAAGAGGGCTAAAAGGGCGATGACGAAACCGGATATGCGGTTGGTTGCTTTCATTTTCTTGGTTTGTGTTTCACGGGCAGTCGAAAGACCGCATTGGTCCAAAGGTAAGGCAAGATCGGAAAAACCCCGTTGGAGCCGACTTGAACAAATCCGGTGCCCTGTCGTTAACTTTGTGTGCGCCGGGAACTTCCGGCCCATTCATTCAACCATCAATCCATACCCGTCATGGCCTTTACCCTGCCCAACCTCCCATACGCGCTCAACGCCCTCGAGCCGCACATCGACGCCCGCACCATGGAGATCCATCATGGCAAGCATCACGCGGCCTATACGAATAACCTCAACGCGGCCCTGGAAGGCACCGGCATGGACGGCAAGTCCATCGAGGAGATCCTCGGCCAGGTATCGAAGCTGAGCCCCGCGGTACGGAACAACGGCGGCGGGTACTACAACCACAACTTGTTCTGGGAGATCATGTCGCCCAACGGCGGCGGCGAGCCGACCGGCGAATTGGCCGACGATATCAAGACCCGCTTCGGCGGCTTTGCGGAATTCAAGGAGGCCTTCGGCCGCGCTGCGACGACCCAGTTCGGGTCGGGCTGGGCCTGGCTGATGGTCGATGCCACCGGGCATCTCGCCGTGATCAATACGCCCAACCTGGACAACCCGCTGTTGGATGTCAGCGCCCTGCGCGGTACGCCCATCC
>CAYMLN010000333.1:0-526 GCA_964391045.1 uncultured Saprospiraceae bacterium | reverse complement strand
CTCGACGTATGGGAGCATGCCTACTACCTCAACTACCAGAACCGCCGGCCGGATTATGTCAACGCGTTCTGGAACGTGGTGGACTGGGATGAAGTCGCCCGCCGCTACAAGGCTGCCAAGTAAGGATCAGGGGCGGTCCGCCAGCAGATTTTTATAGAGCATCTCGAAGCCGTCGACCGTGGTCGATGTGTGGAGGTTTGTCGCAATGTGCCGTTTGGCCGCATCGCCGCGACGCTGCCGCTCGTCCGCGCTTGATATCGCATCGCTGAGCGCATCAGCCAACGCGCGTGAATCGCCCGGGGCTACGATCCATGCACTTTCCCCGTCGACGGCCACGGCCCTGTTGCCGGCGATGTCCGTCATGACGGCCGGCACCCCGAGGCACATGCCTTCGATGAGCGATTTCGTCAACGCCTCCCCATGTGTCGAAGGCAGGACCTGCAGGTCGCAGGCGGCCACAATGGATTGGGCATCTTTCCGGAATCCGAGGACCTGGAATCGTTCAGCCCAGGGATGTGTGCGCAGT
>CAYMLN010000332.1:0-3707 GCA_964391045.1 uncultured Saprospiraceae bacterium | reverse complement strand
AGCTCGACCTGTATGCTTGCGTACGGCCGGTGCGATGGTACAACGGCGTACCCTCGCCCGTCAAGGAGCCGGGGCTGGTCGACATGGTCATCTTCCGGGAGAATACGGAGGACATCTACGCCGGCATCGAATTCCTCGCCGGCACCCCGGAGAATGAGCGGGTCAAGAAGTTCCTCATCGAGGAGATGGGCGTCAAGAACATCCGGTTCCCGGAGACGTCGTCGCTCGGCGTCAAGCCGGTCTCGAGCGAAGGCACTGAGCGCCTTGTACGTGCCGCGATCGACTATGCGCTGCGCAAGGGCCGGAAGAGCGTCACGATCGTGCACAAGGGCAACATCATGAAGTTTACCGAGGGCAAGTTCAAGGAGTGGGGCTACAACCTCGCCGAGCGCGAGTACGGCAAGAAGGTCTTTACCTGGGCGCAGTATGACCGCATCGCCGCGGCTGACGGCCAGGAAGCGGCCGACGCCGCGCAGAAGGCCGCCCTCGCCGGCGGCGCCCTGCTTGTCAAGGACGTCATCGCAGACGCCTTCCTCCAGCAGATCCTCCTGCGCCCGGCCGAATATGACGTAATCGCTACGCTCAACCTCAACGGCGACTATATCTCCGACGCGCTGGCCGCCATGGTCGGCGGGATCGGCATCGCCCCCGGCGCCAACATCAACTATGTCAACGGGGCCGCGATCTTCGAGGCCACGCACGGCACGGCGCCGAAGTACGCCGGCCTCGACAAGGTCAACCCGAGCTCGGTGATCCTCTCGGGCGTGATGATGTTCGACTACATGGGCTGGACCGAGGCGGCCGACCTCATCGAGAAGGGCATGGAAGCCGCCATCGCGAAAAAGCGCGTGACGTACGACTTCCACCGCCTGATGGAGGGCGCGACGCTGCTCAAGTGCTCCGAATTCGGGGACGAGATCATCGCCAACATGTAAGACGGATAACGGATAACGGATAACGGAAACTGTTAGCGACAATGGATAAGGGGGCAGGTTTGTCCCCTTTTTCTTTTTGTACAGGGGAGGGTGGTTACAGGGATATTTCTCGGTTCTCACAGAGACGCAGATTTTGCCTCAGAGAAACAGATAGCAATACGCTAAATGAAAGTTGTCCGTTGTCCGTTATCCGTTATCCGTTATCCGTTATCCGTTGTCCGTTATCCGTTATCCGTTCACCGTAAAAGGGTCACATCCCCAAAGAACACGCCTCTCCGCCCGTCGACATATCGCACCGCCAGGCGATAAGCAAATACCGCCGGCTGCATCCTGTCGCCGTTGAACGTCCCGTCCCACGCGGCCGTGGGATCGTTGGGCAGGAAGTCGTCGGCGCGGAAGATCTCGTTGCCCCAGCGGTCGAAGATGAGGAGGTATTCGATCCGTTCGATCGTCGGGTCGGCGCTGATGAGGAATCGGTCGTTGATGCCGTCGCCGTCGGGTGAGAAGACGTTCGGGATGTAAAGGTTGCGGTCGATGCGGACACCCAGGCGGATGGCATCGTCGTGCATGCAGCCGTTGTCGTCTGTCGCAAGGACTTCCAGGTATTCAGGTTCGGTGAGGGTGATCGGGCGGGCGAGGCAGCCGGGGCACTGGCCGTCGGACCAGGCTATTGCGGGTAAACCGGCGGGCGAACCGCTGATGTCGGCAGTGAGGCTATACGTTTGGCCGTAGTTGAGTGTGGTGTCGGCGGGCAGGTCGATGCGCCAGTCGTCGGGCTCGGTGATGATCAACGCGTGCGTGTCGCCGCAGCCATTCTTGTCGCGCACCTCGAGGGTGTAGGGGCCGGGTTCAAGACCTGTGTATTGCAGGGTCGGCGAGAAGGCACTGTTGTTTAGGGATGCAGACAACGGTTGTACGCCACCCGTGACACCGGACACGATGATCATCCCGTTGGCCTCGCCGAAGCAGCGCACGTCAACCGTATCGAGGATGTATGACAAGGGTGGCGGGGCCACGATCGTCGCGCTGTCGACGGCTATGCAGCCATGGCTGTCGGTGACGGTGAGCCTGTATGTGCCCGCGCCAAGGTTGTCGATGGACAAGGTCGTCTGCCCCGACGACCAGTTGAATTGTAGCGGGGCAGTGCCGGTGCTCAGGAGTATGCCTGCGATACGGCCTGAAGTGTCTTCCGCGCAGGGGACGCCAAAGCCGTTAAAATCGTCTGCCACGCGCACGTCGAGGTGAATGGGACTCGGGCGCATGACATCGATGTCCGTGACGGCCGAGAGGCCGTTTGCGGAGACGAGTTCGAGACGACTTTCGTTATCGTGAAAGAGCGGGAGGGTGTACGTGCCTGTTGCCGGGAACGTGATCGTATAGACGGAGTCGGGGTGAATGACGGTGAGTATAAAGGGCGGCAGGCCGACGGTGATGTCGATGGTGACGTATGTCGTATCATCATGACAAGGTGGCTGCACGACAGTTGCGGCGAATTGGACGTCGCAGTTGTCCGGGGGGAGAAGGGTTATCGCCGTGACAACCAAACTGTCGCAGCCGTAGCGGTTGACCAATACGACGGTCGCAGTGCCAGCCTCCTGCGGATCACAGGTCGTGGCCGCGAGGTAGGTCGTGTCCGACGGCAGCAGAGCGGTGGTCACCTGGAGCACGCTGTCGCAGCCGTTGACATTGGCCAGCGTCAAATAGGTCACGCCGGCCATCGCCGGGTCGCAGGTGGCCGTTGTGATCAACGTCGTATCCGAACCGCCATATATCGTGGTTAGGAAAACGAGACTGTCGCATCCGTTGATATTGGTGAGCAGGGTAAGCGTCGTGCCCGTATCCTGCAGCATGCAGCTCACTGCGCCCAGGTACGTTGTATCGGCCAGGACATAACGCGTATTCAGGATGACAGTGCTGTCGCAGCCGAATTGATTGGGAAACAGGGTGACGACTGTTCCGGTGTCTGCCGGATCGCACGACGTGGCGGAAAGCAGCGTCGTATCCGAAGGCAGCAAGGCGGTGCGCAGGAAGACGAGGCTGTCACACCCGTTCTGGTTGGTCAACACGGTTACTTGTGTACCTGTATCGACAGGAAAACAACTGGACGCCTGGAGCAGCGTCGTATCCGCCGCGACGAAGACCGTCTGGGTAATGACGGTGCTGTCGCACACAAGGCCGGGGTAGGCCACCACCGTGGTCCCGACATTGGCCGAGTCGCACGTGGTCAGCGCGATGTAGGTGGTGTCCGGTGCGTCGACGACAAGATTCGTCGTGATGATGCTGTCACATCCTCCGAGTGTCACGAAGGAATCCACATACATGCCCGGTTGATGTTGCCACGCCCCGCCCGCGTAGAGCGAGTCGCCTTTGCAGATCGCCGCGTCGATCGTGTAGAGCAGCGCGCCCGTTTCCATGACCTCCACCTCCACGACGCTGTCGCAGCCGGCTTCGGTGACGAAATACTCGATGCCCGACAGGACGCCATTTCCGTAGATCGTGCCGTTGAGGACAAACGTCGTGCCTTCGCAGATCGTGGTGTCGAAGAGGACGAAATAGGATCGTGCGAGCGCGAGCGTGGCGCAGTTGTCCGTGGTGCCGCAGGCGTTGGTCACCGCCACGCATACGTCGATCTCGCCAGGTGAGACCCAGCCGATCTCGATCTCATTGGTACCCTGCCCGTTGAGGATGACCGCGTTGGCCGGCACGGACCAGAGGTAGGTGTCGTCGGGGTCATGCTCGTCCGTGAAAAAGGTAGACCTCTCGACGGGAAAG
>CAYMLN010000331.1:2186-3721 GCA_964391045.1 uncultured Saprospiraceae bacterium | reverse complement strand
TAAAGCCGGCATGTCACGTCAAGAGGCATATCCTGCCATTGGCAGGCATTGCGGGGCGAGAGGGCGGACACCAAGGGCAACGATGAGTCGTACGCCCCAGCGGCAAAAATCCTACCGTCCCGGAGGAACGGGTAAAGCGTCGGGTGAGCAAGCAATCTTCTGCCGGCGAATTCAGATTCCATTTCAAAAGAGGCGTTCCAAGGGTGGGCAGAGGATCGTGAAAGATCCAGCGCAAGACCTCTGGCGACATCTGATGAACTCCCTTTACTTATTTGGTACTGACCTTCTGTCTGCGCAGACAAGGACTGATTATACCCGCACGGAGAAACAAAGATCACGGAGTTTGGCCTTGGCCGTTTACCATTGACCTTTTGCCTCATATTCACGGAGATCACGGAGGATACCCTATGCCCTTTGCTCTCCGCCGCTTCGCCTCTGCGACATAATCTGCGGCTCCGTGGGAACCGGCAAAATGCCGTGCGAGTGCATGACCTTCATCTGCCAAAGAACAATGTCGGTCCACAACAGAGGAAGCAGAGGTGCGCAGAGGTTCGCGGAGGGTCCTGCGCAGGTCCTCCGGGTGACCTCCGTTAACTCCGTTTACTCCGTTTACTCCTGTGGAATTGGTCTTTTTCCTGTCAAGCCAGTCTTCAGGCTTTTCGCACGAAGATCACGGAGCCCCTTGCCCTGCATGTTTGTCCTTCCTGTCAATTTTGCGATAAGAAACATCATCAGTCCCTTTGCCGTTATCCGTCCGCCGTTGTCTGATTATTGCTCGCACGGAGATCACGGAGTTGCGCGTAGTGGTCCCCGGGGTTACAGGCACGCATGCCGACTGTCAGGGCGGCAGCCGGGCCGTACACAATCGCCTTTGCTGCTCATCTCACGGCCTCTCACGCTATGGCGATGAAACGGGGCACCTTCCACAACATGCCGCCAGGCATGGCAGGAAGGCGGGGCGAGCGCGGGTGGTACAATCTGCGCCTCTGCGGGAAACAAAAAAACACACGGCCAGAAATCAGCATTACCCTTCCGGGACCGATTGGTCGTCAAGATCCTGCCGTCCGGCGATACATTCCGATGTCAGCCTGAATACCCGTTAGCTTCGCCAACATCTCATCCGCTTTATCCAGATTGAATTCCCATCGATGAAAGCCTTCACCAAGACCACCTATGGCGGCCCGGAGATCCTCCGCCTGGAAGACGTTGACAAGCCCGTCCTGAAACCCGGCCATCTCCTGGTCCGGGTCATGGCCAACTCCGCGAATCCCGCCGACTGGCACCTCATCCGGGGCAAGCCCTATTTCGCCCGCCTGACCTCAGGGCTCTTCCGGCCCAAGGTAAAGATCCCGGGAGCCGATTTTTCCGGCGTGGTCGAGGCGGTCGGAGACGGCGTCACGAGCTTCAAGGTGGGTGACCGCGTCTTTGGGGAAATGCTGCTGGGCGGCGCCTTCGCCGAATATGCATGTGTGCCGGCGAATGTATGCGCACATATGCCGCAGGCAGCGGACTTCACCACCATGGCGTGCGTACCC
>CAYMLN010000331.1:0-2176 GCA_964391045.1 uncultured Saprospiraceae bacterium | reverse complement strand
CCGGCATCACGGCGCTGCAAGCCATCGTCACGCACGGCAAGATCCAGCCGGGCGAAGCGGTGCTCATCAACGGCGCCTCCGGCGGGGTCGGCCACTTCGCCGTGCAGATCGCCAAGGCACATGGCGCCGTCGTCACCGGCGTCTGTTCAGCGAAGAACGAAGATTTCGTCAAATCGCTGGGCGCCGATCACGTGATCGCGTACGACCGGGAAGACATTCACAGGCATTTGGGCAAATACGACCTGGTCGTCGACACGAACGGCAATCTCACGCATGCCGACTTCACGCGCATGGGCCGTCGGGGCGTCCTCACGGGATTCACCACCATGGGCCACATGATATCCGTGCTCCTTCGCAAGGCCGTCAATAAATTTCCGCTGGTGCAGTTCACCGCAGAAGCAAACAGCAAAGACCTCACATCGCTTGCCAGCCTGGTCGAAACGGGAAAGATCAGGGTCCATATCGAGCGGACCTATCCGTTTGCGCAGATCCCGGAAGCCATCGGGTATATCGAGGCCATGCGGACGCGGGGAAAGGTGGCGATGGTGTGGGACGAAGCGGGCTGAAGGTGCCTGTGAACCTCAACATCTCGCGCAATCGCCTTCGCCTGCTTAACGCAACCTATTGCCGGCTTCGGCGATCAACGAAGACGCAACGACGCAACGCCCAAAAGAAAAACCTACGTTTCTCTGTGGTATAATCCGCGCCTCTGTGGGAACCGGAAAAACCCATCGCCCCCAAAGGCACCCTACCTAGCACCCGGATTGCACGCACCTTTGTCGCCTATCTTGTCCGCATGATCGACTACAACGACAAGTTCTTTCGCCCCGTCCAGAACACCGACAACGGCGAGACCTCCGCCGAGACACTGTTCCATTATAAGCAAGACGGCAACATCCTCACATCCGAATACAAGGGCGGCCGGATCGTCCTCGGCCACCTGCTCGGTCTCGTGGATGAAAAGGGGCACATCCGCATGCACTACCACCAGGTCAACGACCAGGGGGAGATCATGACCGGCATTTGCCATTCCACGCCGGAGATCCTGCCCGACGGGCGGATACGGCTGCATGAGGCATGGGCGTGGACGTCAGGGGACCGGTCCGAAGGGCGGTCGGTGCTGGAAGAGGTCAGGGGCGAGTGAGGAACGATGACAAAGCGCACACAAAATGGAGTGACCTAAAGTCTCGCGCCAAGCCGCAAAGCCGCAAAGATCGCGAGCAAACCTCTTCATATCTCTGTGGCACAATCCGTGTCTCTGTGAGAACCGCTAAACTTCCCGCCCCCCTCAATCCCCCCTAAAGGGGGGAGGTGATTCACACTCGACAAATTATAGTCCCCTTTAGGGGATTTAGGGGCAGAACGAAAATTCCTGAAATCTCCTATTTTCAAGCATCAACAAAACACCACAAATAAAAACCCATGCGTAAGAACCTATTTCCCCTTCTTCTCCTCGCCCTCGCTACACTCATCCTCTTCCCCGCGCAGCCGGGCCGGTCCTGCACCCGCGTCGTCTACCAGGGCCCGAATGGCACGATCATCACGGCACGATCAATGGACTGGAAGACCGACATTCCGGCCAACTTGTGGATCCTGCCCCGCGGCATGGCCCGCAACGGCGAATGCGGCAGCACGTCCATCAAATGGACCGCGAAGTACGGAAGCGTCATCACGAGCTCGTGGGACATCGCCTCGTCGGACGGGATGAATGAAAAGGGCCTCGTGGGCAATATGCTCTGGCTCGTGGAATCGACCTACGAACCGTTCGAGAAAGACGGGGACAAGCCGGGACTCGCCATTTCACTTTGGCTGCAGTACGCACTCGACAACTTCGCCACGGTGGCCGAGGCGGTGGCCGCCTTCCGGAAGGAGGACTTCGTCGTCGTGTCGTCGTATATCCCGGGCACGGAGATTTTCGCAACGGTACACCTGTCGCTGTCCGACGCGACGGGCGACAACGCCATCCTCGAATACATCGACGGCAACCTGGTCATCCACCACGACCGGTCCTATGTCACGATGACCAACTCGCCCGTCTTCGACGAACAGCTCGCGATCAATACCTACTGGAAGAGCATCCCGGGCACCATCATGCTCCCCGGCACCAACCGCGCCGCTGACCGCTTTGTCCGCGCCAACTACTACATCAACGCGATCCCGCGCACGGACGACATCC
>CAYMLN010000330.1:2609-3730 GCA_964391045.1 uncultured Saprospiraceae bacterium | reverse complement strand
GTAGGGAAATGCCACGGTGCCAGCATTTATTGTCTGGACGCAATCGGGGGCAATGGGTTGCGAGGAGCATGCTGGAGCAGCCCGATGCGCAAAGAGCACAGGTCCCACATCATCGGCTGCCCGACTGGGGTCACCGATGATGGAAGAATCAGGACATAGAATCAGACAGGCAGCGGGTCCGCAGCCTGATGGCTCACAGTGGAGATCTTGAACAAGGACATTTGCAGTCCGGGCCTGATACCGGCGCATGGGGTTGTTCTTCACCGACCGGACCGATAATTTTCTGTGGACCTATAAAATCCGTGATGGGATATTCGACCTGGCCAAATTTTACGATCGGGTGGAGTGGGGCGAGATCGGTGAGGACGCCGAATCGCCGTCTCGGATGCAGGCGAATGCAAAAATCCACATAGCCGATGGATGGTAACTCGATGAATGGATTATAATTGTCCACCTTGGCTTGCGGTTCAAATGTCAGGAAGACTTTGGCGGGTTGGATTAGCTTGTTGGTTTGCTCGCCACATATACCCGATTTATGACCGGTTCTAATTGTTGTGGTTCCGCTGGATACACGGCCACCGGCGGACCAGGACGTCGTGGACAGGCATCTGCGATCCAAAGTCTTTGGCAGGCATAATTCGACGGAAAGACTATCAGCCGGAAGCAGGCCCGTATTCTGGAATCGTACACGGTAATAAGCAAAGCTTCCATTCCGTGTATTCGTGCACGTGCCTAGAAGCTTGATTTGATTCGGGTCGTGACTCGCCAGGATAAATTCCTCCAGGGAATCAACGACAATGAGCTGACCGTCGGATATGCGCTCTATCCTGAACACGGCCTTGTACAGGCTGTCCGGGTGGCGTGGGCGATACGGATCGATCAGGTCCGTTGGGCGCAGTGCAATGAAGATATAGGGTGTGCTGCCCAGTTTCTTCAGGGTGTAGCTGCCATCGGCATGGTCATAGATGTCCAGCGCATTGGTGTAGACGTTGTCCTCGTCTGGAAATGCCGGCGAAGCCCTGAAGTACTTATTTGGCGGTACGTACGAACCCGTGAAATGGGGCCGAATACGTTGGGCTGTGATGCGATCGCCGGGCTGAAGCAGTTGTGAGGGAATGACC
>CAYMLN010000330.1:0-2599 GCA_964391045.1 uncultured Saprospiraceae bacterium | reverse complement strand
TTTCGACGGATTTATTAGCTTCGGTCCCCGGGACGACATCTTGGTTGGCCGTCATTCGTGGTGTACTCGTCGTGTGGAAAACGTAAGGGGTTTGACTTGTGGGTGAACCGCCTTGTTGGATCTTGACGCGATCCGGCGGATCATCTGTTTCGTACCGATTGGTCAGGTACATATACTTAATAGGTGCGCTGTGGGTGAGTTGAAAAAGGTGGTCGGTTTGCGACAAGTCCTGGCCGGAGGCCCTGGGATAGAAAGGATCATTTTGTGCGGTCAAAAGTTCGGCGACCGGGCTTCTGCTACTGTAATAGTGACCATCCGCATAGATGATGAAGACATCGTTTTTCTTCCTCGAATCATAAATACGTTCGGGATGGGCAACACCCTTGACGACGAATGATGTATTCAGGTGTGTGTTTTCGTCGTATGCGTTGCATTGCACCCCGGGGCTGCAGGGGATCCATCCGGATTTTCCATGGCCCTCTCGGACAAGCCACTGGCGGTCAGGAACAAGCGCCTGAGCCATTGCATTCATGGTGATGAGGCACATCAGGGTCTTGGCGAGCATAGCGCGAAGCAACAGGCAGGTTTTCATGGTATTGGGTTATGGGTGGTAAATCATTTTGCATCGTCACGTCGCAGCACCTCCATATCCCCCGCCGCCACGATCCCGGCCCAGAAATAGGGGTGCCGGCCTTCGTTTTGGGCGGTGGCGAGATAATCGAGCTTGGCGTTGCGGAGCGCGGCGTCGATGGGGAGGCCGCGGCGCAGGTGCTTGTGGAAGTCGATCATGATGCGCGCCGTCATGCCGTCATGCACGGTCCACAGGGTCATGACCGTCGCGCGGGCGCCCGAGGCCAGGAAGCTCCGGCCCAGGCTCATGATCCCCTCGCCGGGGGCGAGCTGGCCGAGGCCGGTCTCGCAGGCGCTGAGGATGGCGACGTCGGGGCCGAGGCCGGCCTGGGCCAGTTCCTCTGCCGTAAGGCGATAGGGCCCCGCATTTTCCGCCGACAAGGCGAAATAGGCGTCCGGGCCGTCAGCTATGGCGTGACCTGCGTAGTGGAAGATGCGTGCCTGGCCCATCTGGTCCAGCACGGCTTCGTCGGTCGCCGCGGTTGACATGATTGCCCTCGAGCCATAGAGCCCTCCGATCGAGTCAGCTTCCATACGGGCAAAGGGCAGGTGGTAGAACGTTCCCCGTGACGAGGCAAGCTGGTTGGGGCTTTTCGGATATGAAGGCGCCAGGCAGATGACCTCGGCCTGCGGCTCGACGCTCCTGGCGGTCGGGGCAGGGGAGGCATAGGCATAAGCCGTGGAGATGAGGCAGCGTTCGATCAGGGGTGCACCATCGTCGGCCGCAAGCAGGTCGAAGGGAATGTACCCGATCTCGCCGTCGGGGATAATGGTCAGGCGAGCCGGCACCTTGTTCGTCAGCGGACGAATGAGGAAGTCATAGAGTTCACGGCAGACCAGGGTGTCCAGGCTCGCACCACGAGAACTGATGTAATCATTGAACCGCTCTTGTAATCGGATGAAATCGCCCCGTGCACCGAGTCGTCGAAGGACTGTTTGGCCACCAATCGAGGCGATGGCCAGGATGGAATCCGGTAATACGGCGTATTCGACGTAGTCGGTAGTGATGGGCTCGGCTTCCAGTTCTTGACGTTTTATGTCGATCAGGCTGTCGATCTGCTGGCGGAGCATAATGATCGCCCGGCCCATTGTATCTGCAGGGTGAGCTGTATGCTGATGCGCTTGTGCGCGTTGAAGTCGCTTTTGCCAGATCCGGAGCGAGTCCTTCTCACTGTCCGAAAGATCCGCGACGACACCGCTCTCGCGCAGTTTTTCATCGAGCAGCAGGGATTTACTGCGGTTGAAAAGCTCCCGCGCCTTATCCATCCAGGCTGGATCGCCGCTAACGTGGTAAAGCTTGTACACAGTGGCCAATTCTCGCTGGACCAGCGACCTGTTCGTGCGGATGGCGATGAGCTTGGATGGGTCCGCCGCAACGTCTTCAAGCAGTACATCATTGGCTTGTCGGGCCAGATCCAGCGCGGCAATGGATCGGGTAAGGTGCGTAAGGTCCCCGGTTGCGGAATATTGTATCTCGCGCCAGGCTGACCAGGTCCCGTAGAGCTCAATGAATGTATTTTCCTTGTAGAGATCGCTATTGTTGGGGAAGGTGGAGGTGATGCTGTCGGAAACTCGCAGTTGGTATTGGGCCATGGCCAACGCGTCCTTCGCATCTTCCATGGCGGAGGCATCCATCAGCGCTTTCGCATAGGCGATCAGGTACTTGGCCGATTCGCGCGTCCTGCGATTGGACTGGTAAGTGTCGAGCTGGTCAATGGCCTCGCGGAACGCCGGCAAGCAGATCTCCCGCATTTGGGCCGAGGTGGCCCGACGATTGCTCGCCTGCAGCCATCTCGCCCGCGCAAAGGTCACATCGGCACTTCGTTCAAGGTAGTTTTTTACAGTCCTCAAATGCTGTAGCGCGGAATCTGCGCGTGAAAGGTAATGTTGCGCGGATGCAAGCGAATCGAGGTCCGTGTAAAGGCTGGCCAACCGAACGGCATTCGACTGGATCCCAATCAAAGAGTTG
>CAYMLN010000329.1:0-3731 GCA_964391045.1 uncultured Saprospiraceae bacterium | reverse complement strand
GATACAATGAAGGACATCTTTGACATGTAAAGGATAATTGATCACCAAAAATCTTTTCCCATGTCACTCGTCAAATGGAATCAGCCTTCCAAGCTTCTCGGCCGGCGGAACTGGATAGAGAACTTTTTCGCTGAAGCCGATGATTTCCTCAAGAATTGGGATTGGGACAGGGAGAGTTCAGTGCCTGCCGTGAATGTACGGGAGGAGAAGGACGCGTTCATGATCGATGTCGCGGCCCCCGGGATGAAGAAAGAAGATTTCAAGGTGGAGTTTGAGAAAGGGGTGCTCATGATCAGTGGCAAGACGGAAACGCGCAAGGAGGAAAAGACCGATACATTCCAGCGGAAGGAATTCAGCTATGCCGACTTCAAGCGGTCCTTCTGGGTCCCCGATAACGTCAATGCGGACCAGATCACCGCTGTGTACGAGGACGGCCTGCTGAAACTGAAGCTGCCTAAACTGACGACAATGCCTGAGGACAAGGGCAAGACAATAAAAGTGGTGTGATTTCAATGGCCGGGGTCCGGTGACGGGCCCCGGTTTTTTTTTGTCCATTTCCCTTCCCGCGTTTATTTTTCCGCCATGGATACCAGTATCCCTGTTTCCGAACTCATGACCCGCCAGGTGGTCCATATCGAGCCGGATACGTCCATCGATGAATTGCACCGACTCTTCGAACGGCACCATTTCCATCATATACCCGTCCTCGAGCATGGCAAGCTCGTCGGCATCGTATCCAAGACGGATTACCTCAAGGTGCGCCACGTGCTCGCGATCACGTGGGAGGGTCTCACCATCGTCCAAGACATCTATAAGGACATGACGGCGGCCGACATCATGACGCGGGAACCGCTCAAGGTCGAATCCTCCGATTCGATCGGCTTGGCGGCCGACATCTTCAGGGCCAACACGCTGCATGCGTTGCCCGTGGTCGACGACGGCGAACTGGTCGGCATCATCACCCCGCACGACCTGCTCAACTATGCCTTCCAGGGGCTGCTCTGAGCTCCTGCGAAATCCCTATCTTTAGAAACCAAACGAAATCGCCGGTTATGGACAAGTGGCTGGAAGTCAAACATATCATGAGCCGGGACCTCGTCACGGCCGATCCCGACGAAAAACTGGTGTCCGTGCGCCAAAAGATGATGGCCAATCACATCCAGCATGTGCCGGTCGTCGACGGAAGGAAGATCCTGGGCATGATCAGCAAGAGCGACATCCACCGGATGGAGCACCACTTCACGCTGTTCAAGGCTGAAAAGGCGCTGGAAGCCAACCGACAGATCTTTACGACCATGCTCGCGGAGGAGATCATGACCACGACGCTGGTCAAGCTCAAGGAGAACGATACGATCAGCGTCGCCCTCGACCTCTTCAAGGAGAACCTCTTTCACGCCCTGCCCGTCGTCAATGACCATGACGAGCTGGTCGGCCTGGTCACCCCGCTCGACCTGCTGCTCTATGCGTTCGGCGAGGCACCCGGGCTGCCCCAATCCTGATCCATGATGAAGATCCTGTTTCCCACCGACTTTTCCGCCGCGGCGGAAAATGCCTATGTCTATGCCCTCAAGCTGGCCGATCGCCTGAACGCTACCGTGACGGTGTTGCATGTCTATGAAGTGCTCGAGCTCCATTCGTGGATCGAGGATGCCACGGACACCGACCAGCTCAACGAGAAGATCACGCTCGGGGAGTTCGAGCGTTTTAGAGAGCAGATCGACCTGCTCAAGCGGATCGCCGCGGAGAGCACGCTCGAAAATGTCGTGGTGAATTACGTGCTCAAGGAGTCCGACCTGGTCGTCGAGGCCATCCATGAGCAAGCGCGGCAAGACCTGGCGGACCTCATCGTCATGGGGACAAAGGGCGCAACGGGATTGCGGGAGATCTTCTTCGGCAGCGTGGCGACGCGCGTCATGGAGACCTCCGTCTGTCCGGTCTTCGTCATCCCCGATGTGGCCAATTACCGCGGCATCCACAAGGTTGGGCTGGCCCTCGAATACAAGGAAAACGAACTCGCGCTCATCGAGCGCGCCGTTGCCCTGACGCGGAGGCTCGGCGCCCATCTCCACTGCATCCATGTCGACGTCTACGACCCCGAGAAGGTCAAGGCCAAAGTCAAGGAATACGAGGATGCGTTCCGGAACGAACCCGGCGTGAGCTTCCACACCTATTACGACCTCGACGTGGAAAAGGGACTGCACGAGTTCATGAAGTACAACCAGGTCGACGCCCTCATCATGCAGGTGCACCCGAAAACACTCCTCCAGGAGCTGTTCAGCTACAGCATCGCCAAGCGCGTGGCGTACCATTCCGATACGCCGGTGATCGCGCTGACCAGCGTGAAGCCCTGAGCGGCGATTGTGGTCTTTTCATGCCGTGACCGCGGCGCCGGGGATCAATACTGCAATTCGATCAGGGGCTTGACGGAGTCGATGACGATGTCCGAGCCGTTGAGGTTGACCAGGCCTTCTTCGCGGAATTCCGACAGGCAGCGGATGATGGTTTCCTTTGCCGTGCCCGCCATATTTGCCAGGTCCTCCCGCGATACCGGGATCACGGCCCGGCCATCGGTCGCATACGTCTCGTGGAGATCGATCAGCGTGGCCGCGAGTTTCATGCGTACGGAGCCGAATGCCTGTAACAACAGCTTTTCATCGGCCCGGCCCAGTTCGTGCGCCAACTGATGCAGGAAATAATAGGCCGTCTGCGTGTCGCGGAGGGCGAATTTGAGGAATTCCTCTTTCTTGACGGGAACGACAGTCAGGTCCTCGAAGGCCTTGACCGATTCGAGATACCGCTCCCCGCCAAAAGCGGAACTCGTGCCGGCGATGTCGCCTGACTGGTAGATGCGGGTGACCACCTCCTTCGAGTAGGCGTCTGTGCGTGTTGCGATTGCCCGGCCCTGGCGGATAAGGAAGACATGCCGGCAGGTATGGCCTTCGGTGAACAGCGAATCCTTCTTGTGGATGGTGCGCGGCGCTTCGTCCAGCCATGTCGCGGGCCATTGGTCCTCGGTCATCTTGTCGGGCTGGGCATTGAACATGCCGGTTGGAGCAGGAGCCGTCGGGCCTGCGTTTTTCTTCTTCAGGCGAAGTTCGACGGTGTCGAGGAGCTGGACGTCGTCAAACGGCTTGGTGATGTAATCATCCGCGCCGAGCGTCATGCCCCGGCGCATGTCGCCGAGATCGGTCCGTGCCGTGAGGAAGATGAACGGGATCGACGACGTGGCGGGCTGCTTAGAGAGGATGCGGAGCACGCCGTAGCCGTCGAGCTCGGGCATCATGATGTCGCAGAGGATGAGGTCGGGCGGGGTGCGAAGGGCCGCCTCGACGCCTTCCTTGCCGTTGGCGGCGGCGAGGGCCTCGTATCCCGACAGCGTCAGGATCTCGCGCAGGTTCTCCCGCACGTCGGCGTTGTCTTCAATGATGAGGATCTTTTGCTTCATGATGAAGGGGCAGTGTGATGGTGACCGTCGTGCCTTCGCCAGGTGTGCTGGCGAGGGCGAAGCGGCCGTTGAGGGTCTGAAGATACGTCGCTACGATATTCAGGCCCAGGCCGGTGCCGGGCGTGTTGACGACGTTGGATGCGCGGAAGAACCGCGAGCCGATGTGTTTCTGGTCCTCGACCGGGATCCCGATCCCTTCGTCCCGGACGCTGATCCTGAACGCGCCATCCGGCCAGGACAGCTCGCAGGTGATCGGCTTGCCGGGGTCGGAGTACTTGATGGCGTT
>CAYMLN010000328.1:0-3736 GCA_964391045.1 uncultured Saprospiraceae bacterium | reverse complement strand
CCTGCAGTACTGCACGGACCTGATCGTCTCGTCGGACATCGTCGGCAGCCCGTTCTCCTGCATCTTCGATTCGCTGCTGACCGAGGTGCACGGCGACATGGTCAAGATCGTCGGCTGGTATGACAACGAGGCCGGCTATTCGGCCCGCCTCGCCGAACTCGCCTACAAGATCACCGTATAAACTGCTGTCCCATGCCCACTGAAGCACGCGACCTCCGGCGGCTTGACGTTCACGGCAAGCGCGTCCTCATGCGGGTCGACTTCAACGTTCCGCTCGACAAGCATTTCAATGTCACGGACGACACGCGGATCCGGGAGGCGATGCCGACCCTCCGCCATCTCGTCGACCACGGCGCGAAGGTGATCCTGATGGCGCATTTCGGGCGGCCGCTGGCGAAGCTCCTGCCCGACGGCCAGCTCGATCGCCAGAAGTTTACGCTCCGGCACGTCATGCCGGCCCTCGACGCCCTGCTGGGCAAGCCGGCGCAGTTCTGTCCCGAGACCGTCGGTGACGTTGCCCGCGAGGCCGTCACCGCGCTTCAACCCGGCGATGTCCTGCTGCTCGAGAACACGCGTTTCCACGCCGGCGAAGAAAAAGGTGATCGCACCCTGGCCGCGCAAATGGCCGAACTCGGTGACATCTACGTCAACGATGCGTTCGGCGCCGCGCACCGCGCCCATGCCTCGACGGCCCTTGTCGCCGAGTCATTCGATGCCGGGCATAAGGCGTTCGGCTTCCTGATGGAAAAAGAACTCGCGAACGCGCGCAAGGTGACCGAATCGCCGAAGTCACCGTTCGTCGCGATCCTCGGCGGGGCCAAGGTCTCGGACAAGATCCTGCTGATCGAATCGCTGCTGGAAAAGGCAGACACGATCCTTATCGGCGGCGGGATGGCGTACACCTTCATCCGCGCACAAGGCGGCCATACCGGCAACTCCCTCGTCGAAGAGGACCGGCTTGACCTGGCCAACGACCTGCTGAAGAAGGCCGGGGCCGCAGGCAAGCAGATCCTGCTGCCGTCGGATTCGATCGCGGCGGACAAGTTCGCCGCCGACGCCTTGTACAAGAATGTCCCGTCCTACGAGATCCCTGATGGATGGATGGGCCTCGACATCGGGCTGACCGCGCGCTTTGAATACAGTGACGCGCTCCAAGGCGCCGGCACGATCTTGTGGAATGGCCCGATGGGCGTTTTCGAAATGGATGCATTCTCCCAGGGAACACGTGCTATCGCCCAGGCGGTGGCGGATGCCACCGCGGCAGGCGCCTTCTCGATGATCGGCGGCGGCGACAGCGTCGCGGCCATCCACCAGGCCGGCCTCGCCGACCAGGTCAGCTTCATCAGCACCGGCGGCGGCGCCATGCTTGAGTTGCTCGAAGGCAAGACGCTTCCGGGCGTTGCGGCCATCCTGGCCTGATCAACCCATATATAAATAAAAAAAAGCCCGGCCGAATGGCCGGGCTTTTTCATTTCATGCGCAATGAATGCATCATCGCAAGATCGTGATATCGCCGGTGACGGCCTCCGTGACGCCGTCATCATAGGTTAGCTCGGCGGCATAGACGTAGACGCCCGGCTGCATGGGTTCGCCGCGGAACATGCCGTCCCAGCCTTCCGATTCATTGCCCGGCTCGATGTCCTTCTTCTCGAAGAGTTGATTACCCCATCGATCATAGATCTTGAGCACGGCGATGTTGACGAGGTTGCGCCGGCCGGAGATCGTGAAGAAGTCGTTGAGCCCGTCCCCGTTAGGCGAGAAGACCGTGGGGATAAAGATGATCCGCGGCACGATGACCGTCAGGCGCATGGAGTCGGCGCCCGTGCATCCCGACGTATCCGTCACGGTTGCCGTCATCGTGGCCGTGCGCGTCGCCAGGAAGGTGATGGTCAGGTTGCCCGGCATCGGCTGGCCGTCGTAATCACTCCACTCGATCGTACCGATCGCGTTAGCCGAAAGGTTTGTGACAATCGACAGGGTGACCGTGTCCTCGTTGCGTACCGTGGTGTCGCGGCCAACATTGACCGTGATCATCGGCGGCTCCGTGATCGTGTACGAATCCGACCAAGAACATCCGTTCTGGTCGGAAACGGTCAAGGAATAGTTCCCGGGGCGAAGGTTTGAAAGCATCGTCACCCCTGTAGCGCCGGTTGACCATGCATAGGTATACGGCGGCGTACCTCCGCTTACGCTGATCGCGCTGAGCGAGCCGTTGCTTTCCCCGAAGCAGATCACATCCTGGACCTGAACGTCCACGGCATCGATGATCTCATCGCTCTCCGCGACCACGGCGGACGCAGACCGCGCACAACCATTGGCCTTGTTGACGATCACGAGCGTGTAGGTCCCGCCCTGAGATACGCTAATCGACGAGGCGTTTACAGGACCGGTAATGACCCCATCGGTGGTCGACCAGGTGAGGTCGTAATCCGTCACCGGTTCGGTCAGGGTCGCTGTCACGCCGGACAAGGCCGTATTGCAATCGATCGTGTCGCCTGGCATGAGCGTGATACCCGCCGTGGCGGTATCGATCAGCACCATGACGCGATCAGTGGCCTGGCAACCGTTTGATACGTCCCGCACGACAAGGTCATACGTCCCTACCTCATCGGCCATGATGGTCAAGCCGTCGGTGGCCCCGATGATGTTTCCGTCCGGTGTCGTCCACGCGTAGGTGATGTTCGGCCCCGTGGTCGATGCGCCGCCCAGCGTGACGACGGTCACGTTGCACGTCAGCGTCTGGTTAGGCCCGGCATCTGCCGTCGGAATGCCCGCATCCAGCGTGACATTGACCGATGCCGAATCGCGACATCCGTCCGCAGAGACGACGAGCAGTATATACGTACCTGCGGCGGCCACTTCAGCCATGGCCGTAGTGGCGCCGTTGAGGATCACGCCATTCGGTGTCGTCCACTGGTAGCTGATGCCATTGCCTGTGGAGGAAGAGCCGTTGAGCACCAATGTATTCGTAGCACACGTAATGACCAATGTGTTGTTGCTGATCACGGCGTCAGGCACATCGTAGACATAGATCAGGATGCAGGTGCTGAAGTCACAGCCGTCTTCGCTGTAGTTGTAGCAGATATTGTGCGCGCCGGCGCCGGCCACGTTCGGGTCAAACGTCCCGTTGACCGGATCGGTCACGCCCGGACCGGCCCAACCGCCTGTGCCATTGTTGCCGTTGATGATGGTTACTTCGAGATCGACCGTGGTCGTGCCGGGATAGAGGCAGATATCACTGACCGGCGTTACGGTGATCACGGGCATCGGACATTCCCGCGCTTCGCACATGAAGGTGTCACGGCGTTCCGGACACGGGCCGGCGGACTGGGTGATGATCTCCAGTTCGACGATATCGCCCGGGTTGAGCCCGGTGAAGGTGAGCATGTTGCCATTGAGGGTGCCCGTCTGACCGGTGAGGATGTTGTAGGCATGCCCGGAAGCGGCCGGATCGATCGTCCAGCTGAACACCATCCCGCTCGTATTGGGCGCGCAGTTCACGACCGGGGGCGTCAGTGCGGCGACAACGCTTACCGTGCGTGTGATCAGGTCGGAAATACATCCGTTATCCTCGACGCTCAGGCGGATGTTCTTCATGCCGGGAGTCGCCCAGCGCAGGACATAGGGGCCCTGACCGGAGCCGGACACGACCGTGGCCGTACCGAAATCCCAGTTATACACGGCACCCGGCGCGGCGTTGCCCGTATAGGCGACAGTCGCCTGGTCGGTGATGCAG
>CAYMLN010000327.1:0-3742 GCA_964391045.1 uncultured Saprospiraceae bacterium | reverse complement strand
TAATGTCCAGTCCGGCGCCGGGTTCGGTCAGCATCAGGTTGGCCAGCTTGCCGGGGGTGATACTGCCGCATTCGTGGTCCAGCTCCATGGCAGCTGCGCCGTTGATCGTCAGGGCGTTGAAGGCCTCGGCCGGGCGCATGCGTTGCTTGATGCAGGCCAGGGCGAAAATGAAGTTCATGTTGCCGGAGGGCGAAGATCCCGGGTTGTAGTCGCTGGCCAGCGCGACGGTGAGCCCCGTGTCGATCATTGACCGCACGGGGGCGTACGGCAGGCCAAGGAAAAACGCGGTCGACGGCAGCACCGTGGCGATCGTATTCGATCGGGCCAGCGCCTGCAGTTCCTCCGGCCCAGTGTATTCCAGGTGGTCGACGGAGACCGCGCCGCGCGTCACGCCGGCCTGGATGCCGCCGGTGTACCCCAGTTCGTTGGCGTGGATCTTCGGCTTCAGGCCGTACCGGGCGCCGGCTTCGAGGATGGTATCGGTCTCGGCCGGCGTGAAGAAGCCCTGGTCGCAGAAAACGTCGATATAGTCGGCCAATCCCTCGTCGGCGATAAGCGGAAGCATCTCGTCGGTCAGCAGCCGGATATAGCCGTTGCGGTCGGCACGGTATTCGGCCGGTATGGCATGTGCGCCGAGAAAGGTGGCCCGAACGGGCATGATGTCCAATTCCTTGAGCCGGCGGATCACCCGCAGCATCTTGAGCTCGGAGGCGGTCGTAAGTCCGTACCCGCTCTTGATCTCGATGGCACCGGTACCCATCGCCCGCACTTCGTGGAGCCGGGCCAGGGCCGCGTCGAACAAGGCATGCTCATCGGCATGCTGCATCCGTCGGGCGGAGTTGAGGATGCCGCCGCCGCGGGCGGCGATCTCCTCATAGGTCAGGCCGCCGATCCGGTCGACGAATTCCCCCTCGCGCCAGGCGGCGAAAACGAGGTGGGTATGGCTGTCGCAGTAAGCGGGCAAGAGGGTGCGTCCGGACGCGTCGATCACCTCGTCTGCCCGGTCGACAGGGCAGTCTTCGTCCTTGCCAAAGGCGCTGACCCGCCCCTCCTCGACCAGCAGGTAAGCGTTATCGATCGTAGCCAACTCGGCCATCGCGTGTCCGGAGAGGCGACGGGTCGAAGGAGGCAGGATACCGGACAATCGGCCGATCCGACGGAAAAGCAGGGAGGACATCGCGCGATGCAGGTTTGTGGACCCCAAAGGTCGGGCCTTTCCGCCGGACCGTCCGCAAGGGGATCTGGAACGGTTTAATGGCTTCTTGTCAACAGGTTGTTTCCCAGCCTGCTATGCCGGGTCGATTAAAGTTCTGAAACACGCTTGACGGCGTTCTTTACGCCCAGCTGTTCGAGGCCCGCAGACGCCGTCCGGGCATCGGACTCGCTGGTATAGACGGGGGAGACGACCCGGTAAAACGGACCTTTCGCGTTCTCTCCCGTGAGGATATCAAATTTCCCCTGGCCGCCCTTAGACAGGTCCTGGACAAGCTTATCCGCATTTGCCTTGCTGCCGAAGACCCCCACCTGGATCCTGAAGCCTTCGGCCGGCGCACTCGCCGGGGCGGTTGCAGGTTCAAGGTGGCTTGAGCTCACCGGCGCTGCAGTGGCCGGAACGTCCCGGCTTGGCGCAGCTCGAGGCGGAGCGGTTGTATTCGACGAGACTGCGGGTTTGGCCGGAGCAGGCTGGTAGGGCAGTGGCGAGCGGCTCCACGTCCCGGTCCAGCGGTCCCGGACGGTGCCGTCCGGCTCGAGGATTGTCCATCCCGGGACCTCGGCGGGTCCCCAGGCCTCGAGGATGGCCCGGGCATCATAATCTTCCGTATTCAGCTTCAGGGGGATGAAGCCGCGGGCATTGCCGCTCGTGAGGTATTCCTGCCAGTGGGTCTCACAGGTCGCGCATCCCGGCGGGGCGAAGAAGATGGCGATCGGGCGGTTTTCAGCCTTGGCGGCCTTGCGGGCAGCGGGGAACGAGGCCGGAACGGGGTTCCCGGAGGCAGGCATGCCGGCCATGAAGGGAACCAGGAGCAGCAGGAGGATGTTTAACATATTGATACTATGCGTTTTGTATAAAACACTGACATGTCGACGGTTATTCTGCAAAAACCGCTCCAAATGCACATCGGGGGCGGGGGACGACGCGATGCCGGTCCGATGGTGGCGCAGGTGAACGTAGATTAGCTACCTTCGCTCCGCTAAACGGTAAACGATCATGTCCAAACTGCGCGCGGCCATCAAGGGGGTCCAGGGCTATGTCCCCAAGGATATTCTGACCAACAAGGACTTCGAGAAGATGGTGGATACGAATGAGGAATGGATCAAGACGCGGACCGGCATTGAGGAGCGCCACATCGAGCGGGATCCGGAGAAGGCTACTTCCTACATGGGCACGCAGGCCGTGCTTGGACTCCTGAAAAAGACCGGGTTGGACCCGATGGACATCGACCTGCTGATCTGCGCGACGGTGACCCCGGATTATTTCTTCCCGGACACCGGGACGCTGATCGCCTACAACGTTGGTGCCCGGAACGCCTTTGCCTACGACATCACGGCGGCGTGTTCGGGTTTCCTGTTCTCGATTGCCACGGGTGCCCGGCACATTGAATCGGGCGCATACAAAAACGTGATCGTCGTCGGGGCCGACAAGATGTCTACCATTGTCGACTATACGGATCGCGCGACCTGCATCCTGTTCGGCGACGCGGCCGCGGCCGTGCTCCTACAGCCCGATACGAGCGGACATGGCATGATCGATGCGTGGCATCGCGTGGACGGCGTGGGGCAGGATTTCCTCTATATGAAGGGCGGCGGTTCGAGGAACCCGCCCACGCATGAGACGGTGGACAAGAAGTATCACTACCTCTTCCAGGACGGCAAGCCGGTCTTCAAGGCCGCCGTGAAGGGCATGTCGGAGGCCGTCGGCGAGATCCTGCGCCGGAACAACCTGACCGCCGATGATATCCGCTTCCTCGTCCCGCACCAGGCCAATATGCGGATCATCCAGTCCGTGTCGGAAATGCTCAACTTCCCCATGGAGAAAGTGATGATCAACATCCACCGGTACGGGAACACGACCTCGGCCACCATCCCGCTTTGCCTTTGGGAGTGGGAGAACCAGCTGAAACCGGGGGACAAGGTCATCCTCACGGCCTTCGGCGGGGGCTACACCTGGGGGGCCAGCCTGTGGGAGTGGGCCTATTGATCCCTTTCCGGGCATGAACCGGCCGACCGTGCCGGGGCGATGAAATCAGCGTATATTTGCGCCTCGATTTTAATCCCGTCAATCCAACTACCCGTCCATGGCAAGCACCTCCGACATTAAAAAGGGCCTCTGCATCGAGTTCAACAATGATATTTTTACCGTCATTGAGTTCCTGCACGTCAAGCCCGGCAAGGGCAATGCCTTCGTACGCACGAAGCTCAAGAGCCTGACGACCGGCAAAGTCGTCGAGAATACCTTTCCGGCCGGACACACGATCAATGACGTCCGCGTCGAGCGGCGCAAGTTCCAGTTCCTCTACAACGACGAGATGGGCTACCATTTCATGAACAACGAATCGTTCGAGCAGGTCACGGTCCAGGAGACCATGATCGACAGCCCGCAATTCATGAAGGAGGGCCTTGAAGTGGAGATCTTGCTTCACGCGACGGAAGAGACGCCGCTTGCGGTTGAATTGCCCCAATATGTTATCTTGGAGGTCACGTATACGGAGCCCGGTCTGCGCGGCGATACGGCGACCAATAC
>CAYMLN010000326.1:0-3747 GCA_964391045.1 uncultured Saprospiraceae bacterium | reverse complement strand
CATACCAGTCCATCTCGGTGCCGGGCTGGATGAAGAACTGCATCTCCATCTGCTCGAACTCACGCATCCGGAAGATGAACTGCCGGGCGATGATCTCGTTGCGAAAGGCCTTGCCCACCTGGGCGATGCCGAAGGGCAGCTTTTGGCGGGTCGTCTTCTGGACATTGAGGAAGTTGACGAAGATGCCCTGCGCCGTCTCGGGGCGGAGGTAGAGCTTGCCCTCTTCGCCGGCGATGTTGCCGAGCTGCGTGTGGAACATCAGGTTGAACTGGCGGACATCCGTCCAGTCGCGGCTGCCGCTCACCGGGTCGGCGATCTCCAGTTCGTCGATGAGGGCCTTCAGCTCCGGCATGTTGCCCTGGGCCATGGCTTCCACGAAGCGGGTGTGGAACGTATGATGCTGGCGGAGGTATTCGGCCACGCGCGGGTTTTCCGTGCGGTATTTGTTCTCATCGAAGGCGTCGCCGAAGCGCTTGCGGGCTTTCTCGATCTCCTTGTCCGCCTTGGCCATGATCTTGTCGAGGGCGTCCTCGATGAGCACGTCGGCGCGGTAGCGCTTTTGCGAGGCCTTGTTGTCGACCAGCGGGTCGTTGAACGCATCCACGTGTCCCGAGGCCTTCCACGTCTTCGGGTGCATCATGATCGCGGCGTCGATGCCGACGATGTTCTCGTGATTCTGCACCATGGCCTTCCACCAGTACTGGCGGATGTTGTTCTTCAACTCGACCCCGTACGGTCCGTAGTCGTAGACGCCGCCGAGGCCGTCGTAGATCTCGCTGGAGGGGAAGATGAAGCCGTATTCCTTGCAGTGGGAGGTGATGTCCTTGAAGAGGTCAGCCGACATGGCGGGATGCGTTTTGAGGGGGCAAAGATAAGGATGAAGGGGAACAAGGTGACAAGGTGACAGGGGGAAGGGAAAAGCTAAAAACGAAAAACTAATGGTAAAAAGCAAAAGGTAAAAGTGGTTTGCGGACTCCTGCTGGATCATTAAGGTGCCAGAATGTCTTTGATCGAAAGTCTGCTGAATGGCGATGAATTGCACTCAGCGTCTCAGCGAGAAATGTGGCAGCTCCCTGACATGGTCAAGTTGAAATCTAAAACGAAAGGGGAAAAGTGGTTTGCGGCCTTCGCCGATATCACTAGAGATATAAAGTGATTTTGACCGGAAGCCTGCTGAATGGCGGTAAACTGCGCTCAGCGCCTCTGCGAGAAATATGACAGCCCCTTGAAAGGATCAAGCTAAACAACTGGGAATGTTGTAATTACTTATCCGTTCGGGCCCGTTCCCCGCGCCGGGACTGCCCGATTGCGGGAAAAGAGGCTTATTTTTGCCATCCGAATATCTCTCTACAACAATTGATGCCATTCATGAAAACGTATGCATTCCTCCTCCTCGCGGTACTGATGACGATCCCGGCCTATGGCCAGAAGAAAGGGAAAGTGGACCCGAAGGATGTCACTATCGACTCGCTGATCATGGTCAACAAGGGCCTTACGGGCCAGCTGGACTCCGCCGCGATGGACCTCGATGCCACCTTGATAGACTTGGCCATATACAAGGGCGTGTACACCGTCTTCAAGGACAAGGTCGTGAAGGAGGATTTCGATCCGGCCAACACGGGCATGATCATCGACACGCTCATGGCCGCCCGTGAGGCCGAAGTCGCCGAGCTGAATGCCCAGATCAAGTCGCTCCGGGATTCCGTGACCGTTCTCCAGACCGACAACGTGCGGTTGCAGGCCGCCCTGGACCAGATGGTTGCGGGGACGACCAACAAGGACGAGATCATTGAGGAGCTGAAGCAGCTCAAGGAACTGCTTGACGCCAAGATCATCACGCAGGATGAGTACGACTCGAAGAAGGTCAAGTTGCTCGAAAAGTGGTAAACTTCTTCGCGACCGTTGGCCGTGCATAGAGACGATGCGTGACAGCATGGTCTGGAATTGCCGCACCTGATGGGTGGGCAGAGGGCGAAGAAAGTTTAAAGCTAAAAGCTAAAAACGAATAGTTCACTGCAGGAATGGGGTGTAGAGGTCGGTCGTGTGCCAGTAGGGTTCCACGTAGTGGGGTTCCGAGCGGCTGTATAGACTCAGTCGCGACGTTGACGGATTACTTCTTCTTTGAGGATTTGGCCAGGGGGTTGTAGGCCAGGCATCGGGACAACCATAGCTCGAGGTCGCGGTCCATGTCGTATCCGTCCTCCTCGACCATGATGAAGCCTTTCATAGACCGGCCGCTTTCGTCCATGCGTGTCGCGGCGGGGCGGGACAGCGCTTCAGGTTCCTCGGCGGGATCGAGGCGGACCATGAGCTCATTCTTCAGCACGCCACAGAGCATCTTGTCATCGACCATGAAGCACACCCCGCCGAACATCTTCTTCGTCGTATAGGCCACATGGCGTGCGTCAAGGAGGGCGGTGATGCGGTCGGCGAGGTGTTCGTTGTAGGGCATGCGGATCCGGGTGTTGGAATTTTCCAAATTTAGCCATTCAGGCGGAGCGCAGATTCGTTCACGGAACGATGGAAATGTAGCGATTGTCGGTGGTTAACCGCCGACCTTTCATTTCCGGGTTCGTGAACGCAGAGATTCCATCCGATCCCGTCGCGGCGGGATCGACGTTAATTCCATTGCCCTTGCGGGCTACAGGGATGTCAGGGCTTCGCCCTTCTCTGCATATGACTTTCGGGATGCTAATAAATCCCATCGCATGGCGGGAACGCGCTATTCGGCCCCAAACCGTTTGGTGATGTAATCCATAAGCCCTGAATCCTCAGCAATTCTAACTAGAAACGGTCTGGGCTTTTTCTTGAGGTAAGTTTCAGCTCGCATTGCCTTGGAACGTGTATCAAAGGGTATTGCGGCCCCTAGAACCCAAGGTTGGTAGCGTGAGGTATAGCTGTGGGGATTTCGTCCATTGTGCATCGATAAACGAAAGTCAAGGTCATCGGTTTGACCGATATAGTAATGCCCGGATCCAAGGGAGTGGAGGACGTAAGCCCAGTTGCCCATGGCATGAAATAAAAAAGGGGTCCCTGAAGGAACCCCTGATCACGTCTTGCGCCCCCTCCTGGACTCGAACCAGGGACCTGCGGATTAACAGTCCGACGCTCTAACCGACTGAGCTAAGGAGGCAAAACGGACGGCAAATATAGCCGAATTTTCACTTTTCCAAAGGCTGCCGGTCCTGTCCTTGCCGGAAAATCAAGGCCGCCCTGGGCACTTAAAAATCAAAATATATGAACGGCTGGAATTCAGCCGAGTAAGCCTGGTAGCAGAGCACGCCGACGGCGATGGCGACGGCGGCCTGCACGGCCATGCCGGACTGTGTGAACCAGCCCTGCAGCCTGTCCTTGAGCGATTGGGGCGCCCAATGGGTCAGGTAACCGATCGCCATCACGGAGAATACGAGCGGGTAAGCTGTCAGGATCTGCCCGGACAGGTCCCACCGCATGTTGGTCCACACCTGGTGGTAGAAGCGACTGACGTGGTCCATTGATTCCGACCGGAAGTAGATCCGGGTGTAGGTGATGAAGAGGAAGGTGATCGCCACCTTCCACGCGGTGGCGATCCATAATGCGGAGTGCTCGTAGGGGCTGATCTTGCGCCACAACTTGCTGACGAGGATACCAAGGCCGTTGAGGCCGCCCCAGATGACGAATTTCCAGCTCGCCCCATGCCAAAGGCCGCCGATCAGCATGGTCAGTATGACGTTGATGTTGGTATTGATCCAGTTGCGGAACGGCGGC
>CAYMLN010000325.1:364-3760 GCA_964391045.1 uncultured Saprospiraceae bacterium | reverse complement strand
CGCGGCCCGAAGTCGCCGGCGCGCTCGCAGTCGCGGATCTCGTCCTCGATCTCCGGTGCACGCGCATCCCGATGGTCGTGGGCATGCAGGGCGACAAGGTGCAGACCGAATTGTTCCCCTGGTATTATCACCCCCTGGTGACGAGCTTGTCGGATCACCCGGTGACCAAGAACCTGGACAAGGTGCAGTTTGAGTTTCCCGCAAGCATCGATACCATCCAGACCGCGTCGACGGTACGGAAGACAATAGTCCTCCAGTCATCGGAATATTCACGGCTCCAGTTGACCCCGGTGCGCCTGAGTTTCGGGATACTCCGCGAGCAACCTGATCCTGAAGTGTTCAACAAGGGGCCTAAGCCCTTGGCCGTATTGCTCGAAGGTCGTTTTACGTCGCTTTTCCAGAATCGGCTGAACGCCGAGCAGGAGGAGACGCTTCGTCGACTCAACATGCCATTCAAGGCGGAAGGCGACAGCGCCAAGGTGCTCGTGATCTCGGACGGCGACTTTGTCAAGAATCTCTACAACCCGGCAACGGAGGAAACGGCGCCGCTGGGATTCAACAAGTATGAGAATGTGACATTCACGGGCAACCGGGACTTCATCCTGAATGCCATCGAATATATGTCCGATCCGACCGGTGTCCTCGAGGCCCGCGCCAAGGACGTCAAGCTCCGGCTCCTCGATACGGTCAAGGCCCGCGAGGAATCCCTCAGGTGGCAACTTGTCAACATCCTCGGGCCGCTGGCCATTATTTTTTCAATCGGCGCGATCTACATGGTCTATCGCCGCAAACGCTTCGGTCGACCCGCATGAGACGCAACTACATCCTCCTTCTGCTGCTGCTGCTCGTCAGCCTGTTGGCCTTCTATTTCCTGACCAACAAGCAGGACAAGACCTCTTCGTTCGACCGGGCGGAGAGCAATTTCAAGATCGAGGACACCCGCGGGATCAGCCGGATCATCCTCACCCAGCGGAATGGCCTTCGCTCCGACCTGCGACGGGTAGGGGACCATTGGACGATCAACGGCTCGCATCGCGCCCGCCAGTCGAATGTCGACCATTTATTGAACGGCATCCAGCGACAACACCTCGATCACATCCCCAACAAGGCGGCCACGGAGAATATCGTCTCGTCCATGTCGGCCAACGGGATCCATGTGGAGATCTTCGGGCCGGGCGACGAGAAATGGCTGGATTATTACGTCGGCGGCGTGACGCAGGATGAGCGGGGAACGTTCTTCCTCAAGGCCGGATCTGCGCAGCCGTATTGTCTCGTTGAGCCGGGATTCGAAGGCGGTCTCCGTGCCCGGTACGCGTTGAGCCCGGTCGATTGGCGCGACGTCCGTTTCTGGGTCGAGGACAACGCCCGGATCGACACGCTCAAGGTGAATTATCCGAAGCAGCGCCAGCATTCGTTCGTCATGTACAAGTCGGGCAATGGGTATGCCGTTGATCCGATGTTCTCCACGACGCCGCGTCTTACGGGCAACGTTGGAAACCGCCCACAGTCCTACCTGACCATGCTCTCACAGCTCGCCTGTGAAGACTTCATCAACGAAGCCACCGAGCGCGATTCGGTGACGAGGATGGTTCCCTTCATGGAGATCTCCATCATTTATCCCGACACGATGTCGTATCTCCGGTTCTTCCCGGCGGGCGCACCGTCAGAGTCGGAGTTCTCCCCGGCCGTATCGCGCTATTTCGTCGATTACGGTGGGCACGACTTCATGGTCGGCCAGCATGAAGTCATGAAAGGCGCTTTCCGGTCGTACGGGTATTTCCATGGGGAATGATGCCGTGGTGGTTGCTGATCGCGGCCCTTGCCAACACGGGTGAATGGGGCTTCTTCGGCCACAGGCTCATCAACCGGAGCGCCGTCTACACCTTGCCGACCGAGATGATCGGATGGTACAAGCCCGAACTGGATTTCATCACCGAGCATGCCGTTGACGCGGACAAGCGGCGCTATGCCACGCGGCATGAGGCAGTGCGCCATTACATTGACCTTGATCATTGGAGCCTTGGCGATCCTGCCGCGATGCCCCGCCAATGGACGAAGGCCCTTGCGCTGACCCTCGAGATCTTTCATGTCGCCGAAACGGATACGATATTCCTGCTGGAGGCCGTACCCCCGATGGCATGGCAGGATACGCTCGCGGATATGCCCACCCGGATCGATTTCGTTGAAAGGGAATATTTGTCCCGGTATTATGAAGATGCGGTCGTCCTGCCCGGTGACAGCCTGGCCCGTTGGCTTGGCGATGCGGCAAGGGCTCACAAGGAATGGCAAGTGCGTGACATCCTCACCCCGCACGGCATTCTCCCGTATCACCTGGCCAGGATGCAACGCCAGCTGACGGAAGCCTTTCGACAGGCAGACAAGGAGCGGGTCCTCCGCTTGTCCGCAGATCTCGGCCACTACATCGGGGATGCCTGCGTGCCATTGCACACGACGGTCAACTATAACGGACAGCTCACCGGGCAAACCGGCATCCATGCGTTTTGGGAAAGCCGGATCCCCGAATTATATGCCGAACGTGAGTTCGACTTCGTTGTCGGCACTGCGGAATATATCGACGACCCGGAAGGCTTTTTCTGGCAATTGGTCCTCGACAGCCACGCCGAGGTGAATCGTGTACTTTCCATCGAGCAAGCCCTGCGCGACCGGTATCCGCCGGACGAGCAACTGTGTTTTGAGGACCGGCAGGGGCTCAATGTGTTGACGCCTTGCGAGCCTTTTGCGCGCGCATACCATGAATCCATGGACCACATGGTGGAGGCGCGTTTCCGGGCGGCGATCCGGGCGCTGGGCAGCGCGTGGTACACGGCATGGATCGATGCCGGTCAGCCTCCCGAACCGGAAAAGGGCATCGTCAATCGACGGACGGCCGAGGATGAAGAACTGGACTTGCGGGTGAGGCAGGGGAGCAGTCTTGGGCGCGAACACGGGCAATGAGGCATCGGCCTCATTCGCCTTCCTCGTCCCACCATTCGTGGATGCCCTCCTTGTAGTCGTCGATCTCCCGGCGCTCTTTCTTTGTCGGACGGCCAGCGCCTTTTTCCCGCCGCTCAGGCGCTCCTTTGCCGACAAACCACGCCTTGTACTTGTTGTATTCCTCAGGCGGTGTCAAGTCGAGATAACATGGCCGGGCCAGGGTAGGGGAAACCCGTTTCTCGATGAGTTGAACGGCCTTCAGCTGCAGGCGGAAACCGTCCTTGGCGATGTCGATGACATCGCCGGCGGCGACCATGGAGGAGGCCTTGGCCAGGTCGCCCCGGACCTTAACCCGTCCGTCCCGGCAGGCGTCGGCGGAGAGACTGCGGGATTTGTAGACGCGGATCGCCCAGAGGTATTTGTCGATGCGGACTTTGTCGGCCATGGCAGGCGCAGCGTGGG
>CAYMLN010000325.1:0-354 GCA_964391045.1 uncultured Saprospiraceae bacterium | reverse complement strand
ATTAGGGCTTGATGGACAGACGATCGGTGATGAAGAATCTCTCCCTCCTGGCCGCCATGCCCGTGGCGGCGATTCCTGTGGATATCCCCGGACTGACCGGTGAGCGGCGATTTACACATTCGGTATGTCGGTGGTGCTTCAAACAGTTTCCCTTGGAAGAACTTTGCGCCATCGCCAATGACATCGGTATCCGCGCCATCGATCTCCTGAGTCCCGAGGAATGGGACGTTGCCTTGCGGGCCGGCCTCTCCGTCTCGCTGTCCAACGGCGCAAGCCTGGGCATTACCCGCGGGTTCAACGATCCGCAATATCATGCGCAGTTGCAGCAGGAATTGCTGGACCTCATCCCGAAGG
>CAYMLN010000324.1:0-3768 GCA_964391045.1 uncultured Saprospiraceae bacterium | reverse complement strand
TGAAGATGCAACCCTCCGATGAAACGTATTCATCTTTTAAGTAGCTTGGACAAATGACCCCTCTCCTCACCCCCCTCTCCCTCACCGGCTCGCCCGTCGACTGGTGGTTTTGCTACAAGGTGCCGAAAGGCGCGGAAACCCTGACGGGCGACAAGGCGGGCGCCAAGCCAACAGGAAAGACACCCGGCGAAACCGGCTACGAGTATTTCTATTTCGATCCCACGCAGGACAAGTTGGTCCTGGCCGATGACACGATGTCCGACCCGACGAGCGCCTTGCAGCGAACGCTGGCTTCGGTGTTTCACAAACCTGCGGAGACGACGGGGTGGGTGTTGTATAACGATGAGGTGCCGGAGGATTCCGGGGAGAAAGATTCCGGCAGCTTCGGGCATACGAAGGGCGTGATCGCCTTCGATATCGGGACGAAGTCGGCGTTCTGGCTATTGCATTCCTGGCCGAAGTTTGCCGACCCGAAGGCGGCGGACATGCCGGTGCCGAATTATGGGCAGACATTCCTTTGTCTGGCACTTGACATGGATACGGCGGCAAACATCGCCCGCCAGATGTGCGACCACCAGGAACCCCAGGTGTATGCGAGCCGGATCCCGAAAGGGATGGACAAGGATCATCCGTTCGCCCAGCTCACGCAGGATGTCGACCCTAACGCGGAGGGCGACAGCGTTGTGATCGATGTGCACACGCGCGGCGGCATGCCGTTCAAGGTGATCGCCAAGAACCGCAAATGGGCGAAGGACTTCTGGATCGACCTCGTCGGCCCGACGCTCAAGGCGGACATGGACGTCGAGACGTGGATCCGCGGCCCGATCCCACCGATCCAGGACAACGACGGGGTACACCAGGTGCGCGATGTGAAGTTTATCGATTTCACCGCGCTGGGGTATCCGTATCGGTGGCCGGAAACGCACGATCACGCGAAATGGGGACACACCAAGACCGATCACTGGGTCTGCGTGGGCGACATCAATCGCATGGTGTCCCAGGAGAAGCGCGGCGGGGGCACGATCGCCTTCCGGCATCCCGTGCTGTGCGATGTACTGCACCGCACAGACACCGTCGTTGTCCCATCGGGCGTCAAGGAGGAGGACGTTCGCGCAGCCATCCGGACAACACACGGGAAATAGGCAGGCCGTATGTCCATCGCATGAACATATAACCTGCTTCTCTGCCTGGCAGGGAAGCGAGTGTGGTCCCTAACGCGGATCTGAAGCCAACCGGAATTCAGCGTTATGCCGGCACGTGTTTCTTGTGCAAGGCATCCAGCCGCTGGTGCAGTTCCTGCAGTGTACCCGACTTATTGAGAATCTCATCCGTCACTTTTTGCCGCTCGGCAAGGCTAAGGCCGGGGGTCATGTCCGCGATCATGCGCGGCACGACGAGCCGGTGCAGGTCGTGAACGGGCAACGGTGCAGGCTGTGCTTGCGCATCTCCTTCTTTCGGGAAGAGCGAGTCCCAGGGCGTCTGCAGCTCGACCTTGTCCGTCCGCGCTTTTTGTTCGCGGACGACGGCCTCGAACGTCGGCGCGTTGGCCGTGCGCTCGCCCATCATCCAGCGCGATTTCGGGATGCCGGTCCAATGCAACAGCGTCGAGAGGATGGACGTGAGGTCGTACGCATGCTGCGTGTCCGAGCGGAAGACCGTGTTCTCCGTGATCCACGGGGAGACGAGGATGGTCGGAATGCGCACGCCGAGGATGTCAAAGCCGAAGCCGCCGATCGTCTCGTTGACATACGGCTTGACGGCATAAGGCGGCGGTACGTGGTCGGCCAGCCCGCCGTGTTCGTCAAACGTGATGACGAAGAGCGTCTTGTCCCAGTATTCACTGTTCTGGATCGCGTTGAAGATGTCGTTCAGCGTCCGCTCGCCCGGGATGAGGTCGTTGCCCGGATGATAAGAGGTCGACCCGGCGCTCGCCACCCACTTGGGTTCGAGGAAGCAGAACTTCGGAAGCGTGCCGTACTTCAGGTCGTCATAGAACTGGTTGAGTTGCGGTGCGTAGTTGCCGAGCGTGATGGGATCGTCGATCGACGGGATCTGGCCTTTCAGGAAGAGGTTGTAGGTGAATTTGCAGGACATCCACTCGACCGCGTTGTAGATCTTCCAGTCCGTGATGCCGTTGCTCCACAACACCTTCCAGATCGAAGGCCGGTGAGGAAACATCGACCATTCGGAATACTGCACGCCGTTCTGGAAGTTATTGAGCTGGCCGAGGGACGAGCCGGTAAACGCAAAGGCGCGGTTGACGTCCGTGCCGCCCGGCATCGAGCAATACCAGTCGTCCGATACGGCGAAGTGTTTCGCCAATCCGTTCAGCACGGGCAGTTGTTCCGGCGAGTAGGCCAGCATGACCTCTTCCGTGCCGTTGTTCCACGCGAAGCCGCCCATGTCCGGCGTCTTCTTGTTGTAATAGTCCTGCATGTCCGTGGAGAACATCTGCCGGAGCACGTCGGAATTGTCGTGATAGGGATCCTGTTTGTCGAGGTCGAGTACGAAAGGATCGCCGTTGGGCAGCTTCTCGCTGAGCTTGCCATCGTTGTAGAGCGTGATGCCATATTCCTTCCCGCGGAAGGTGTTCCTGAAGTTGGGGTCCGTGCCGCGGAATGGTCCATCGGGCCCGACGACCTTGATCGGGAAATTCTTGTCGTATAGCCAGCCGCAGACGTGGTCGAACGACCGGTTCTCCAGCATGTAATAGACAACGTGCTGGATCTTGTCGCGCATGAAGTCCATCGTGCCGGGCTTGTCCTTGAACCGGATATCGACGGGCACGAGGGTCTCGAACGTCGTGAGGACGGCATCCTTCGAGATGCCGTCGGGCAGTACGCCCTGCTTGACCGGGCCGATGAGCCCGTTGACATTCGTGTGGTCGAAGGCCCAGAGCGCATACTTGCGGGAAACGGGTTCCCATTCAAGGACAAAGGAGCCGATGACGGCAAACTGATGGTCGGGCTTCACGCCGAGCGCATTCCAGTTGCCGCGCATCACCGGCACGTGCCCGAGCGGGTCGTCGCATTGCGCGTCAAACTGAAAGATGGCAAAGTCGTTGGTCGCCGGTTTCCAGTCGAGGACGAAGCCGTTGATCGGGAAGAGTTGGTGGCCGGCCTCGATGGTCAGCCATGCGCCTTGCGGCGTCACCGGTGCGGGCAGCGGATCGTGGCTACCGTGGTCGAAGTTGAACAGTTCGAATGTGCCTCTGCCGTCCGTCGGGATCCAGTTTAGGACGAAGTTGTGCAGCGACACGAGCGCGAGGTCGGTGCCGGATTCATACCCTTTGTTCGCGCCGTCCGGATTCGCGAAGTCGGCCCGCGAGCCGAAGAATTTCCACTTCATCCACGAGCCGGCCTGTACGGCCCCCTCGGTCCATTTCCCTGTCGGGTCATAACTGCCGAGCGGATTGTCGGCTGCGGGGTTGAACTGCAGAAGGCGGTAGGTGTACTGGCCGTCCTTGTTGAGCGGACTCCATTGCAGCAGGTAATTGCCGACCTGCAGGATCTTGTTGTCTTTCGGGATCGTGTTGCCCGGCTTGAGGTCGACGGGCTTGAGGAGTGCGGGATCATTGACATCGACAGTCCAGAGTTGATACGCGTCGGAGCTGCTGTCCCGGCTGAAGAGATACTGGTACGGTGAGGAGGACATGGGAAAGGATTGAGTGTCGGGATAAGGAGTCAATACGTGTGAATGCTGCCTATTTCGGAGGTTGGATGCCTCCGGCGCATGGATTGTTGGGGATCGCGTTGGTCTTGCAGCGTT
>CAYMLN010000323.1:0-3768 GCA_964391045.1 uncultured Saprospiraceae bacterium | reverse complement strand
GGCCATGCACTATGCGGACAACCGCACCACGGGTCGAACGACCTTCAACACCGCCGTCGGCTACCAGGCCCTGCGCGGGAGCACCACCCCGGCCAGCAATACCGGACAATACAACTCCGCTGTCGGCCACAGCGCCCTTCTTGGTATCACATCCGGACACAGCAACACTGCTATCGGCGCGGAGGCCCTCAACGCCAACACGAGCGGCATTGAAAATACGGCCATTGGCCGCAACGCCCTCCGCCTCAATACCACGAACAACTTCAACACCGCCGTCGGCTTCGGCGTACTGGAGGTAAGCACAGCCTCGCTGAATACCGGCGTAGGTCACCATGCGCTGAACAACACCACCACCGGGGAGGACAATGCCGGCTTCGGACTGCGTGCGTTGTTCGACAACACGACCGGCGACCAACGCACCGGCCTCGGCGTCTCCGCCAACTCGCTTGGTACCGCCTACAACAACTCCACCGGCGTCGGCTACAACGCCGACTGCACGGCCGCCAACCAGGTCCGCATTGGCAATAACGCCGTTACGAGCATCGGGGGGTTTGCCAACTGGACTAACGTCTCCGACAGCCGGTTCAAGACAAACGTCGCAGAAAATGTGCCGCGTCTTGCCTTTATCAATCAGCTTCGCCCGGTCACCTACAACATCAACGTCCGCGCCATCGACGACTTCTTCGCCACCCAGTATGGCGAGCGCGACGAGTCCATGACAGGGGTGACCGAAAAAGAAACTATCCCCTACTCCGGCTTCATCGCCCAGGAGGTGGAGCAGGCGGCTGAGGCCATTGGATACACGTTCAGCGGCGTGGATGCGCCGAAGAATCCGGACGACTTCTATGGACTCCGCTACGCAGAATTTGTTGTGCCGCTCGTCAAGGCCGTGCAGGAGCAGCAAGCCATCATCGATGCGCTCCAACGCACGAATACAACGCTGACCACAACGCTCGACAGCCAACAACAGCAACTGGAAGGCATGCAACAAACGATCCTGGACCTGCGCGCGCAGGTCGACAGCATTCTCGCCACGACGGCGTCCAATGCGCATGACCATCAAAACTGACCTGCAGGCCGACCAGTGCATCTTCAACCCCATCTTCATCAACCACCTTCGTTTATGACCCGATCTCCAATCCGACGCCTGGCCTCCCTGTTGGCATGCACCTTCCTGCTGACCGCCAGCACCTGCAATACCGGGGGCACCGTGATCCAATTTGCCGAGACGATCAACTTCCTGGATCATATCCAGCCTTCAACCGCTGCCATGACCGGCCGGCGCATCTCGGGATTTCTGCTCGGGGATTTCGATTCCGAGCGAGACCTTCTTCAGCGCCATCAATTCGGTCCCGTGTCCTTTGCGTTGCCGGCAGCGGGATCCGAGACACCGCCCTGCCATGACGGCACCCCGTTGCTCGTGGACACCGGCGATCCCTGGGTGCGGATCCTCTCGCTCATCGGCGACACGGGTGGCGACGATGTCAGCGAGGATGCGGACTGCCATTGCGATACGCACATCCAGTTCATGGAGTTCGGCCCGCTCGAGCTGCGGTTCGCGGACGGCGGGGTGCTTCGCCTGCCCGCGAGCAGGATGGATGGCAGGCGATTGCTCTGCCCGAACATCGCCGCCGGTCATCTTCTGCGCGGCGACCGGGAGTTTGGCGGCGGGGTCGCTTACAATGTGCGGGCAACGCTCCGGGTCGCCGATGACGGGTCAGGGCTGTGGGCCGACATCCAATACACCGTAAGCGGTCGATGATCCGTTCGGCAAGATGGCCTGTGCAAGCTCAACCGTTCGCCAGGATCATCCCATATCCGATAAAATTGCACGACCTCCCTTAACCCTGCATGATTGCGCGACGTCCCGTGTCGCTGCAATTATTTTGCCTGCTCTCACCTCAACTTGCCGGAGGCTCACCCAACGTGCCGGACAATCACCCGGCCTTTTCCGTTAAAGATGTGGGCACGTACTTGGATGAAAATTCCGATCCATGCGTCACCTGCCCACCTTCCTGTCCGCTACCCTCACCCTCATCCTTCTAGCCTGTTCGAGTGCTACACAGGCGCAGGTCGCAGTCACCCCCGACGGCACCCCGCCGCACGCGAGCGCCATGCTGGAGATCAAAAGCACAGAAAAGGGGCTGCTCATCCCTCGAATGACGACAGCGCAGCGCACGATCATCGCCTCACCGGCTACCGGGCTGCTCGTCTTCGATGAGACGACGGGCAGCTTTTGGTTTTACGGTGGCAGCGCCTGGGAGGAACTCGTCGCGAATGCGCCAGATCGGCTGAGCGATGCGGACGGGGACACGCACGTGCAGGTGGAGGAGAGTCCGGACGAGGATATCATCCGGTTTGACCTGGCGGGCGAGGAGCGCATGGTGCTCAGGCAGAATACGGGCCTGATCCCCCGACTCGAAATGTACGGTCCGGGCGGCAACATGGCTATTGGGGACTCGGCCGCCACCCTGTTGCCTGCCACTACAGTTGACAATACCTTCATTGGGCAGAAGAGCGGCGCACAGGCAAGCGGAGGATACGGCAATACAGCCATTGGTCGCGAGTCTCTCCGCCAGGTCACAACAGGCTTGAACAACACGGCTGCAGGAAATCGTGCGCTGATGCGAAATACATCCGGACAGCGAAGTACCGCTGTCGGAGCTCACGCCCTGACTAACAATACATCCGGACATCAAAACACCGGGATTGGCGCTTATACACTAAGCAACAATCAAACAGGAAATTCAAATGTCGCTATAGGATTCCAAGCAATGGAAAACACCTCAATTGCAAGTCAAGCTACTGCCATAGGCGTGAATGCAATGCGCAGAGTCGATCAACCTGCCGGGGACATAATCTACAATACAGCGATTGGATTCTCTGCTTTGGAAGGCACTTATAATCAAAACGAGAGTATAGGTACGCACAACAGCGCAATAGGACATAGCGCTATGAAACATATTCGAAGCGGATCCTCCAATACGGCTATTGGTGTATCTGCATTAAACCAGAATTCCTACGGCAACGGCAATACTGCAATGGGGCAGGATGTGCTATGGGAGAACAGAGGCAACCACCAAAGCACCGCCATTGGTTTCCAAAGCATGCAATTCGCCGATAACCGAACCACCGGCCGTACGACATTCAACACCGCCGTCGGCTATCAGGCCCTTCGCGGCAGCACCACGCCCGCCAACAACACCGGACAATACAACTCCGCCGTCGGCCACAGCGCCCTCCTCGGCATCATGTCCGGACATAGCAATACAGGAGTCGGTGCGGACGCGCTACGCGCCAACACGGTTGGTATCGAAAACACCGCCATCGGCCGGAGCGCCCTGCGCCTTAACCTGATCGGCAACTTCAATACCGCCGTCGGCTTCGGCGCCCTGGAGATCAACGTGGCGTCCTTGAACACCGGCGTGGGTCACCATGCCCTCAACAACAACAGCACTGGCGAGGATAACGCGGGCTTTGGCTTGCGCGCACTGTTTGACAATACCACTGGGAATCAACGCACCGGCCTCGGCGTCTCCGCCAACTCGCTTGGTACCGCCTACAACAACTCCACCGGCGTCGGCTATAACGCCGACTGCACGGCCGCCAACCAAGTGCGGGTGGGCAACAATGCCGTTACGAGCATCGGGGGGTTTGCCAACTGGACCAATGTCTCCGACAGCCGTTTCAAAACAAATGTCGCTGAAAATGTGCCGGGTCTTGCCTTTATCAATCAGCTTCGCCCGGTCACCTACAACATCAACGTCC
>CAYMLN010000322.1:0-3769 GCA_964391045.1 uncultured Saprospiraceae bacterium | reverse complement strand
GGGCAAGGCCAAGTACAGCAGCATCTTCAACTACCCCACGCTTTCCTGGGCGGATATGGGTGCCATCGGCTGGCTCGTCGATGGCGCGGCGATCCAAAACCAGATCCCGCTCTGCCGCTGCTCCTACGGCCCGTATGCCCGCGCCATGGTGCGCATTTGCAAGGAAGAGAGCTTTCACCAGCGCCAGGGATACGAGATCATGCTGACGCTGTGCCAGGGCACCCCAGCGCAAAAAGCGATGGCCCAGGAATCCCTCAACCGCTGGTGGTGGCCGAGCCTGATGATGTTCGGCCCGCCGGATGCGGAGTCCACCCATTCGCAGCAGTCGATGAAGTGGGGCATCAAGCGCATCTCCAACGACGACCTGCGGCAGCGGTTTGTCGACATGATCGCGCCGCAGGCCGACTTCCTCGGCATCACCATTCCCGACCCTGATCTCAAATGGAACGAATCCCGCGGCCATTACGATTTCGGGCCGATCAACTGGGATGAATTCTGGCAGGTCGTCAAGGGCAACGGCCCCTGCAACAAGCAGCGCCTCGACACCCGGGTCAAGGCCTGGGAAGAAGGCGCATGGGTCCGCGAGGCCGCGCTCGCCTATGCGCAGAAACAAGCCGCCAAATCCGCTCACGCCAAACCGCAAGCCGTATGAAATCCTGGCCCCTGTACGAAGTCTTCATCCGGTCCAAGGCCGGCCTCCATCACAAGCATGTCGGCAGCCTGCATGCCACGGATGCGAAGATGGCCATCGAAAATGCCCGCGACGTCTATTGCCGGCGCAACGAAGGCGCCAGCATCTGGGTCGTCCTGTCGGCCGATATCACGGCCTCCGACCCGGACCAGCAAGACCAGCTCTTTGACCCGGCCGAGGACAAGATCTATCGCCACCCGACCTTCTACGAAGTGCCGGAAGGGGTGAAGCATCTTTGATCCGGGCATGCCGTACATCCTTCGCGCTGTCGCGCTCTCGACCTTGCTCGCCATAACGGGCCTGTTGGCCTGCCAGCCTGCCCGCTCCGAACCGGCCCAAACACCGGACAATGCCCTTGTCGTACCCCAGGACAGCGTCCGGTCGGACACCGTACCCCCGGAAGTCGCCCATCGGGATTACTTCACGATCGACTACGTGATGGGACGATTCGATCCGGCGAAGCACCCGGATTTCGTGCCGGTCGATTCGCAATACGCGGATCGCAAGGGGATGTACCTCCGACAGGACACGTACAAGGCGTTCCTCCGCATGCGCGAACATGCCGAACGCGAGGGCATCATCCTGCAGATCCGGTCGGCGACGCGCAACTTCCAGGCGCAAAAAAAGATCTGGGAAGACAAATGGAGCGGAACACGACGCATCGAAAGCGGCGAGAACCTCGCCGAGACCACGCCCGACCCGACGGAGCGCGCCCGCAAGATCCTGCGGTACAGCTCGATGCCCGGCTCCAGCCGCCACCACTGGGGCACCGACATCGACATCAATAACTTCGAGAACGACTGGTTTACCAGCGGCGAGGGCCTGAAGCTGTACAACTGGATGAAGGCCAATGCCGGCACGTACGGATTCTGCCAACCATATAGTGCAGGACGACCCTATGGCTACCTGGAGGAACGGTGGCACTGGTCCTACATGCCGGTCTCCGCGCCGTTGACTGCCTTCGCCCGCGAGCACCTGAAGAACGAGATGATCGACGGCTTCCTCGGCAGCGAGACGGCGGTGTCCATCGACATCGTCAACAAGTACGTGCTCGGCATCAATCCGGAATGTCTTTGACCGGTTGCGCTTCGGCTTGTCTATCGCTTTCGGTAGCATGGGGTTTGGGTTGTTCCCACAGAGAAACAGATACCTCAAGGAAAATTTTCGCATTCTACGAATACATTCGCGCCAAGAACCCTTGTCCCAAAATGACCGAGACCACAGAAAAAAAACGCCTTAAACACTTACCCATTTAACCATTTAAACTTTACCCCTAAACCCTAACCTCTACACCCTACACCAAAAATGGTCGAGATCGCAGAAAACCGCCCCTTACACACTTAACCATTTAAACATTTAAACTATACCCCCTAACCTCTACACCCTACACCAAAAATGGCCGAGACCACAGAGAAAAAAACGCCTTAAACACTTACCCATTTAACCATTTAAACTTCACCCCTAAACCCTAACCTCTACACTCTACACCCTACACCGCCATGGCCTACACCGAATCCCACATGCTCCCCCTCGGCTCCGACGCCCCGCCCTTCGCCCTGCCCGATACGGTGAGCGGCAAGACGATCCGCCTGCACGACATCGCGTCCGACAAGGCCACGGTGATCATGTTTATCTGCAACCACTGCCCATACGTGATCCATGTCAATCCGGAGATCGTGCGCGTCGCCCACGACTACATGCCGAAGGGCGTTGCCTTCGTGGCGATCAGTTCCAATGACGTAGACAACTACCCGCAGGACGGCCCGGACGAGATGAAGGTCACGGCCGAAAGGGAAGGCTATCCGTTTCCCTACCTCTATGACGAAAGCCAGAACGTGGCTCGCGCCTACGAGGCCGCCTGCACGCCGGACTTTTATGTCTTCGACAAGGACTTGAAGCTGGTGTACCGCGGCCGACTGGATGATGCCCGTCCGAAGAATGACAATCCCCTCACCGGCCGCGACCTGCGCGCGGCACTCGATGCCGTGCTGGCCGAACGACCCGTCGACGAGAAGCAGTACCCGAGCGGAGGGTGCAACATCAAGTGGAAAACGTGACTTACAACCTGACCACCTTCTGCTGCCGGATCTCCCCCTCGCGGTGCAAGGTCAGGATATAGACGCCTGCCATCTCCAGGCGCGGATCGAACGATGTGCCGTCAGGGGCGAAGTGCATATCATCCTGCCGATAGACAATCCTTCCCGTGGCATCCGTGATCGTTACCGCGTAGATCCCGTCGAGGTCACGGACCGCCAGGACATCCGTGAATGGATTAGGCTGGACGCGCACCGTGGCGGGCCGGATCGTCTTGACGCTTGTCGGCACCGTATAACAGACTTCCAGGCGGGGACGACGGGATGAGTCCGTGGCGAAATCGCTCGAGGCGAATTTCATGCTCCGCAAGATCTCAGGCGTCACGAGCCGGATCATGAATCCGTGGCCTGTTGCCGGTTCGGCGATCATGTCGGCGATCATGTCCGTGACATCGAGCCGCAGGTAATCCTGATCTTCGTAGACGCTGGTTGGAATGACGACTTCGTCCTCCGTCGTGAAGGCGGGTTGATTGTTCCAGGTGATCGAAGCTTCATCCCACGACTCCGTCACCCTGCTGAGAAACGTAGCATTCTCACCCGCATGGCCAGCATTGGACGATTCGTGGTTATGGTAAAGTGAAATCGCCGCATGCTGGACGGTGGCCTCAGCGGGTATGCTGCCAAGGTCAAACCCAATGTAACTCCGGATCTCGGTTTCCTCGAAAAACTGGAAGGTCCAGGCATAGGTCATGAAGTCCGGGTGGTTACCATAGTTGGTCTCCGGCATGAGACTCCAGACCAGGGCGTCCTTGCCAAGGTCCGCATCCGGCTGCAGGTCGAGGCAGGTGGTCAAATCGAGCGTGTACGTGATCTCCAGCTTCGGCCTTTGTGTGCCATTCTCGCAATCCGATGAGCAGAACTTCATGCTGGCTTCAGGCACCTCCTCTTCCAGCCTGAACAACCATCCAAAATTGGACGACGGCGCCGCGACCATTTGGCGCACATGATCGAGCACATCGATCGTGAGGTAATCCTGGTCATCCGC
>CAYMLN010000321.1:0-3770 GCA_964391045.1 uncultured Saprospiraceae bacterium | reverse complement strand
GTAGGCGGCATCCATGCAGCGCCCGGCGACCTGTTGTTCACCCTGTCTTGTGTGTCAACGACCGACGGCCTTTTGCGCGATATGATCAGGATGAATTCCGCGGTTACGGAGGCGGAAGCTTATGATCCCGCCGGCGAGGCATACGATATCCGGCTCTCCTTCCGCGCGACGGATGGGACGTTGCTATCGCAGATGCCGGTATTATTCCAGAATGAACCCAATCCCGTGCGATCTGAAACGCGGATAGGATTTTGGCTGCCGGCCGAGATGGATGTGCGGTTGCGCGTCCTCGACATCACCGGCCATGAGATCCTGGTGAAGGAACTGCCCGGCAGGGAAGGATACAACGCGGTCCCGATCGCCAGAAGCGAATTGCCTGCGTCCGGGCTCGTGTACTACCGGCTCGAAACCGGCTCCTTCGCCGCGGCGCGCACGATGATCCTGGTCAACTGAGGCGGGCGGCTGCGCGCAAGGCCTGGCTGGTTAGGAGGTTTAGAAAGTTTAGCGGGTTTAGGGGGTTTAGGTCGCGGCAGTTTTCCAATGATCGGGTCTCACTGTCTCACTGTCTCACTGTCTCGCTATCTCATGTTACCCTGTCACCCTGTCTCCCTGCCCCCTTCCCCTCTCACCACAGATACCGCGGATTGCACACAGATTCGCACGGATATCATCAAGAAGACGCAAGGTCGAGCATGGAGGAAACTATTTGACATCCAGGAATGTATCGGCGGAAATACCCGCTTGTTTCAGGATGGCCTTCAGCGTTCCTTCAGGCATGTCGCCGGTATGATTGGGGATCGTGGTGAATCGGTTCAATGCGGGTGAGAACCATATTTCATGACTGCCCGCCGCCTGCCGGTGAAACTCGAACCCAAATTGCTTTAACCTCCTGACGATCTCCCGGTAGCTGAAGCCGCCCAACCTGCCCATATCAGAGTCCGACGACCAGCGGATAATCGAAGCGATCACCCAGTTTCGTGACCTGGATGTTCATTTCTCCATGCGCTTCGAGAAGCTTCTTCACGATATCACGGGCGATTTCCAGCGTTTCCGTTATCGTTCGTCCCTGGGCAACGAGCCCCTGGATGTCCTCGGACGTGGCGAGGTACAAGCCTTCGGGGAGCTTTTCGATGTGGAGCTGGATAGTGCCTTCCATGTGTTGTGCGAATGGCTTGCAAATTAGGTGATTATAGGGAGATTTGCAATCCGGGAGCAGGGGAGCGGTATTGTGCCACTGTCGCTGGGCCAGGCTCCGTACTCTCCGTTCCTCCGTGCGAAAAGGGGGTGAACGGCGAAAGGCAAAGCGCAGAGGGCATAGCGCATAGCGGCAATGCTGTCCCGCCCTGAGAACGGATAATCACGAAGGGTCAGTATAGTTGCGGGGCTTGCTCCCGCGGATCAAATGCGCAGGCTCCGTGATCTCCGTTCCTCCGTGCGAAAAGGGGGTGAACGGCAAAGGGCAAATGGCGAACGCCCTGCCTTTGGCCGTGCGCAAGGCTTGGCTGGTTAGAAAGTTTAGAGGGTTTAGGGGGTTTAGGTCGAGGCAGTTTTCCAATGATCGTGTCTCACTGTCTCACTGTCTCACTGTCTCACTATCTCACTGTCTCACTGTCTCGCTATCTCGCTATCTCGTGTTACCATGTTACCCTGTCGCCCTGTCACCTTCCCGCTCACCACAGATACCGCGGATTGCGCACAGATTCTCCCAGATTTGATTTCCATGGCAGGGATCTTGCCTGTCCACATCGGAGTAAGCAGTGTTGAGCAGCGGGGCCCAGTGGTAGATGTGATGAAGTGATGGTGACCTTCGTCCTTTGCGGCTTGCGGGCAGCTGCCCCGGGGTTTCAGGAACATCCGACGTCCGTCAGGACGGACATGTTCGAACACAGGGGGGAATCTGGCGACGCCGCCGGCGGAGACAGAGAAGGGGCCGGCGCGGGAGGAAATCCCTTGTACCTTAGGTTTCTGGAAATGGAAAAACCGCCCCCCCGCATCGCCGTCACCGGCGCCTCCGGCCACATCGGCAACGTCGTCTGCCGGAGCCTGGTGCTGCATGGCTACCGCGTGCGGGCCATGTACCACCGCGACACCCGTCCGTTGGAGGGCGTCGAGGCGGAGCTCGTGCAGGGCGACATCCTCAACGCGGACGACGTCGCCCGCCTGCTGGACGGCTGCGACGCGGTGATCCACTGTGCGGCGATCATCAGCATCGACGGCGACCCGACCGGGATGGTGTTCAAGACCAATACCGAAGGGCCGCGGAATGTCCTCGCGGCTGCGCGGCAAACCGGCATCCGGCGGATCGTCCATGTGAGCAGCGTACACGCAGTGACCGAATTGCCGCACAGCGAGCCGTATGACGAGACCCGTCCGTACAAAGGGAAGCAACATCCGGCCTATGATTATTCCAAGGCCTCGGGCGAGCAATTGTTGCTCGAAGGCGTGAAGGGCACTGGCATCGAACTGGTCATTGTACGACCCAGCGCAGTTTGCGGACCGTATGACTTCAAGCCGTCGAAGCTGGGCGCGGCCCTGCTCGACTTCTATCACCAGCGCATCCCGCTGTTGCCCGAAGGCGGGTATGATCTCGTCGACGTGCGCGACGTGGTGCGCAGCACGATCGCGGCGCTGGAGCGCGGACGGCCCGGGGAGGCATATCTCCTTTCCGGCCGGTATTTCGATTTTAAAAAACTCGCCCGCGTTATTGGCGACGTAACGGGCAAGCGGGTGCCGCAGCGCGTCATCCCATACGTCGTCCTCAAGGCCATGCTGCCGTTTGTTCGCCTCCAGTCGGCCATCACCGGGGCGGCGCCGTCGCTGACGCGCGAGTCGATCGATGCCGTCAAGCACGGCCATCCGCGGATGGACAACGGCAAGGCGAGGCGAGAACTCGGCCATGACGTCCGACCGCTCGAGGAGACGCTGCGCGATTTCTACGCCTGGCAGAAAGAACATCACAATCTCTGACCGCATGTCGATCGAAGCGTTCAACATGATCTGTTATGCCTGGCTCGCCGTGGCGGTGATCGTGCACGTGACCATGTTTTTCGTCACGGCGCCCTTCGGCCGGCACACGACCAATGCCTGGGGGCCGACGATCAACAACAAGCTGGGGTGGTTTGTGATGGAGTTGCCGTCGCTGGCGATCATGCTCTACTTCCTGGTCACCGGCACGCAGTCGCTGTCGACCTATGCGTGGCTGCTCTTCGCCCTTTGGATCTTCCATTACACCAATCGCACGTTGATCTACCCGCTGCGCGTGCGTCCCACGCCAAAGCGGATGCCGGTCGTCATCGCCGGTAGCGCGGTGTTCTTCAATCTTATGAATGCCGGGCTCAACGGCTATTACCTCGCCGAGCTCGCCCCGGCGGATAAGTATGATGCAGCCTGGCTGACGGCGCCGAATGTCCTGATCGGCTTTGGCCTGTTTGTCATCGGGGTCTTCATCAACTGGCGCGCGGACAACATCCTCATCCACCTCCGCAAGCCCGGGGAGACGGGGTACAAGATCCCGCGTGGCTTCCTTTTCGACTACATCACCGCACCCAATCACTTCGGCGAGATCGTCGAGTGGGCGGGCTTCGCCCTCATGGCGTGGAACCTCCCGGCGTTGACCTTCTTCGTCTGGACGTGTGCCAACCTGATCCCGCGGGCGAAGAATCATCATGATTGGTACAAGGCGAAGTTTGCGGATTATCCGGCAGGGAGGAAGGTGGTGATTCCTTTCATTTATTAGTTGAAGTTTATCAGGTTTATCAGGTTTATTTGTT
>CAYMLN010000320.1:0-3783 GCA_964391045.1 uncultured Saprospiraceae bacterium | reverse complement strand
CTTCGCCTCCAATGGCGTCAGCACGATGATCAAGGGCTTCCACAAGAGCTACGAGGTTTCCTACAAGAAGCAAAACATCCTCCAGCGCTACTGGCGCGCCCTCAAGATCACGTTGCTGCTGGGCCTGCTGTTCCTCGGCTCGCTGCTCGCCGTTGTCTTCGGCCGGCCCACGATCCTTGCGCTTTTTGAAAAGGCGGCCATCCACGCCGCGGATTATACCTGGTTCAACAACATGCGCTGGCTGCTTGTGTTCGTGCTGTATTACCTGGGCATCAGCATTATCTACCGCGTCGGGCCCGCCCTGAAGAACAAGCTCCGGCTCTTCACGCCGGGCGCAACGCTCGCCACGATCCTCTCGGTGATCAGTTCGTTCGCGTTTGCGGCCTACGTGGAGAATTTCTCCAACTACAACCAGATCTATGGCTCGATCGGCGTCCTGATCCTCATCCTCGTCTGGCTGCAGATCAACTCGTTCATCATCCTGATCGGCTACGAGCTCAACGCCTCCATCGCGATCAACCGCGACCTGCTGTCCATGGCGGAGGCCGACCCGGACTGACGTTTCGGATAAACCGCATCGCCCCGCATTCTTGGGCAATGCCCCCGACGGGCGTATCTTCCTTGCATGGATCCACGATCCGCCACTGACCATCCGATGATCCGGGCACTCCAGCCCTTCGGCCCGCTATCAATGCAAGCCGCGGAGGCGCTTGCTGCGATCACCGAATGCCACGCCCTGCCGAAAGGACACCACCTGCTCCGGCTATGGCAGGTCCAGCGGCAGTTCTATTTTATCGAGAAAGGGGCCGGGCGCGTATACTACCTGCACGACGGCCAGGATGTCTCGGATTACTTCGCGCTCGACAACCAGTTTCTCGGCGGCCTGGAGAGTCTCTTCACCCGACAGCCATCCCACAAGGCCATTGAACTGCTGGAAGACTCGATCGTGCACGCCTATGCCTATGAGGCGTTCGAGGCCCTCTGCGCACAACACCACGAGATCGAACGCCTGGGCCGCCGCATGGCCACGTTCGCGTTCCTCCAGGGCCAGCGCAGGGTGGAGAGTATCCGATTCCTCTCTGCGGCGGAGCGCTATGCCGAACTCGAGAAACGACATCCCGGCATCTCCAATCGCGTTCCGCTCAAGCACCTGGCCTCCTTCCTCGGCATTACCCAGGTGAGCCTCAGCCGGATCCGCGGCGGACAACAATAATCTTCCTTCACGGCACTTTTTAACATATGTAAAAGGAAGGCCTTTTCCTTGGGCTGAGCTTTGCATCATCAAACGACATGCATTGACCATGGAAAAACACACCTTCACGATCCTCGGCGCCGGAATTGCCGGCCTCAGCACGGCGATCGCCTTGCGACGCCTGGGCATCGAAGCCGAGATCTATGAGGCCGCCCATCATCTCGAACCGGTCGGCGCCGGGATCGGCATCGCGGCCAACGGCGTCAATGCCCTTCGGAGGCTCGGTGTGGAAGACGAATTGCTGCCCTACAGCTATCCACTGTCCTTCCTGGCGATCTATGACCCGCACGGCATGCCCATCCTGCGGATCGGCACCGAACAACAGGAAGCCCGTCACGGCTCGGCGCAGTTGGCGGTCCATCGCGCCCATCTACAGATGTGCCTGCTGGCCCGCCTCGATCCTGCCCGCGTCAGGGTGAACAAGCGCGCAGTGGAGGCATCGCCATCGCATGATGGGTACACGCTCCGGTTTGACGACGGATCGAGCATCCGGACCCGATATCTCATTGTGGCGGACGGCATCCATTCCGTCGTCCGGCAGACTTGGTGGCCCGGATCCGTACCGCGCTATGCGGGCTATCAATGTTGGCGAGGTATCGCAAACATGGAAGGACTCGGCATCCATGAAGCATCGGAGATCTGGGGACCGGCCGGGCGCGTCGGCATGGTGCCGATGACGGAAAATCGCCTGTATTGGTTTGCCTGCATCAATGGACGACAGGACGATCCGGCCCTGCGGGGATTCACGCGCGACGACTTGCTCCGCCATTTCCGGGGGTATACGCGGCTGTTCAACGAGATCCTTCACCGGACGCCGGGGGAACGGATCATCCGGTCCGAGATCATGGACATACACCCCCTGGATCATTTCGCGAAAGGAAACATGCTGCTCGTCGGCGACGCCGCTCATGCGATGACGCCCAATCTCGGTCAGGGCGCCTGCCAGGCGCTGGAAGACGCGATCGTCCTCGGGGAATGCCTGTCGGAAAACTCAAACGTCGCGCAGGCCTTCCGCGCATTCGAACAGCGCCGGCTCGAACGTACGCGACGGATCATGGTCCATTCACGTAGACTCGGTGCCTGGGCGCAACTCTCCTCGCCGGTCCTGTGCCGCATGCGCGACACGCTGTTCCGCTGGTTGCCCCACAGCGTTCATCAACGTCAGCTGGATTGGATCCACGCACCGGGATTCCGAAGTCCGATGCCCGAAGCGGTCCCGGACAACGCTGCAGCGTGCCTGGAATGACCGTGCGCGGAGGACGTTGCCCACCAAACCGAATCGATTCCAATCCGCATTATCATCCTCGGGGCACGATCGTGTTGAAAAAGAAATTGAAAAAATCGTGTCGGGAGATTTGCATTTTTATGCACGCGGCACTACTTTTATCGAACAAGCGATTCACGTATCGCCGTAAAGGAAAGACTGTACAAGCCCTCCGCTGTTTTGGCTCAACAGTATAAACATTGGAGTTGGTATCAGGTGCATGAGTAGGGCGGGCCTCGCTTCCGGGTTGGTCTCCAACGTGGAATCCCCAGCGGGACAAGAGGATTACTGAAAATGCGCTGTGCGTTCCAGAAATATCATTTTGGGGCCCAAAACGACCACACGGCTTGTGCAGTTTTTTTTTGCCCGCATCCCAACCGTTCTCAGTACAGTTCCTCTACTGTATTCCAGGCTCCCCGGCGCTCCCGGCGCGTATCTCACATTTCTCGCTGAGACACGAAGCAAACATCCCAACCCTATTGCGTCATTCAGGTCTCATGACACTCGGACTGTTCACCGTATCGGTGGAGGCCGCAGATCCATTGGTCAATATCCACTTTTGATTCCTACCTGTTCCCCTGTAACCCTGTTTCCCTGTTACCGCTAATCCGGTAGCTTTACCGTGCCATGCATTCCGGGAAATCCATTTCGTTTTCGACCCGTTCACCGGAAGGGTTATTTCTTCTCATGGTATTGGCCTGGTGGGTAGTGAATTTGCTGCAGGCAAGTCTCACGGAGATCAGCATGGACGAGGCATACTACTGGATGTATGCGCAACGGCTGGATTGGGGCTATTTCGACCATCCGCCGATGATCGCCGTTTGGGTCTGGCTGGGCACGAAGGTCTTCGCATTTGAATCCGGGGTCAGGCTGCTGACCACGCTGGCCCAGCCGGCTGCACTGGGCCTCTTGTGGCTGACCACGGCGCCCGCATCGCGCACATCGTCCAATGTCATGCTGTTCTTCGGCATCGCAGCCGTGCTGCCGATACTCGGCGTCTACGGTTTCGTGGCCACGCCGGACAGCCCGTTCCTGTTCTTCACCGCGCTGTTCCTTTTCGCCTATTCGCGATTCGTTGCACAACCCGCGCCTGCGGCCATCGGTCTGCTCGCCATCGCCATGGCTGGCATGTTGTACAGCAAGTATCACGGCGTACTTGTCATCGGCTTTACCGTGTTGTCCAACCTCCGGCTCCTGCTCAATGCTCGGTTCTGGCTGGCCGGCCTCATCGCGCTCCTGCTGCTGGCCCCTCATATGCTCTGGCAGG
>CAYMLN010000319.1:0-3810 GCA_964391045.1 uncultured Saprospiraceae bacterium | reverse complement strand
ACCGGCGGCTATGACCACAACGGCCAGAACATCCGCTCGGAAGGCATGGTCGGCCTCGCTGGCGTCGCCTACGATGTCCGGCTCTTCGGTGGATGGGCCGGCGGTGACGATTACACGGACGGAGACGGCGGCACGGTCCAGGCGGATTACACCCGCTCCAGCCTGGGCGCACAGGCCGGTTTCAAGGCGGGCAAGCGGCAGCAATTCCGGGTGTCGGCGGTTCGTAATGCGGCGCGCGACGTCGACTTCGCCGCACTCGGCATGGACCTCCGGAGCGACGATACCTGGCTGCTCAATGCACGGCATGATATCCGCATCGACGGCCGGACGCTGGACACCTGGAATACGACGGTCTACGGCTCGTTTGTCGATCATGTGATGGACAACCTCACCAAGCCGCTCAATCCGCGCATGATGAACATGGTGACCGATGCGGACACGCGCAATTACGGTTTCCGCACGGAAGGCGTTTGGCAGTTTGGTTCCGCATCGCTCTTCGCCGGCGCGGACTGGCGTCATGAGGGCGCCGACGGCACCCGCAGCCGGGAGTTCCTCATGGGCCCCAACGCCGGGAAGACGGTGTACGACAATGTCTGGCAGGACAGCCGGATCAGCCGCTCCTCGGTGTTCGCCGAATACCATCTCATCCGCGGGACCTATCATTTCGTCATGTCCGGTCGCGTGGAATACAACACCGGCGATGCAGGCAATCCGGACCCGGCGTTCCTCGAGACATATGGCGAGTTGAGCGTTTCGGATGTCAATCCGAACATCAGCATCGGCGCCATCCGTAAACTTGATGATGATCTTTCCCTTTCCCTCTGGCTCGGACGCGCCCAGCGCAGCGGCGGGTTGACCGAGCGATACATCAACTACTTCCCCGTCGGCCAGGATGCCTATGAAATGCTGGGCGACCCGGGGATCAAGCCTGAAGTCAACAACCAGGCGGACCTCAGCCTGGACTGGCAACGCCCGACAATGGCGTTCAAGATCGATGTCTTTGCCGCGTTCATGCAGGATTTCATTTCGTCCGTGATCGACACGTCACTGACGCCGCGCATGCCCACGAGCCCGGGCGTGCGCCGGTATGTCAATGTTGACGAGGCGTTCAAGGCTGGCATCGAGGTCTCTTGGACGCAATCCCTGTTCTGGGGCCTTCAACACCAATTGGGCCTCGCCTACACATACGCCCAGGACCTGCAGCGCGACCAGCCGCTGCCGGAAATTGCGCCGCTCGATCTCCGGTACAGCCTCTCGGGGACATACGTCAAGGGAAGGCTGACACCGGGCATTAGCCTGCGCCATGTCGTGCAACAGGATCGCGTTTCTCCTGAGTTTGGCGAATCGGTGACACCGGCCTTCACCCTGCTGGACATCCGGGCCGGGTATGCCGTCACGTCATCGATCCAGCTTGCGCTCGGCGTGACCAACCTGTTCGACGTCCGGTATTACGAGCACCTCAACAGGCCGATCAACATGAACGGGATGAAGACGCCGCTCTATGCGCCGGGGCGGAATGCCTACGCCACGTTCAGCGTGGCATTCTGAGGCCGGGCTGACATCCTGCCCACGCAAATTCGCCGGCAGGACCTGACCGAGAGATGCACAGGGGCCGTCGCGCCGCGCAGGCGCAACGGCCCTTTTTTGCGCGTCCAACCGCCTGGGTCTGCCGCATAATCCATTTTCGTGGGGAAGTGTATGCCGGGCGGACTTGCTGCGCATCCCTTTTACATCGACTGGATTGATGCCGGTTGTGTGCACGGGCTCGTCCGGAAATCGTGCCCAGCGCATGGGGAGAGACCGGGATTCACGGATGACCGTTTAGTCAATATGGCGCCAAACAGTTGGCGAGTCGGGGTTGAGGGGTCTTTCTTCGCAAGTAAATGCGCCCATCATGAAACTCCTGTTCGCCACATTGTTCCTCACGCTCCTGGCCGAAGGTCTGATTGCGCAACGTGTCGGCATCGGCACCGAGACACCCGATTCCAGCGCCATACTGGATGTCCGATCGGCTGACAAGGGGATTCTTGTTCCCCGCATGTCGTCCACAGCACGCGCGGCCATCGCCGGACCGGCCGACGGCCTGATGGTCTTCGATACGACCACGCACAGTTTTTGGTTCTTTCGGGACACGACGTGGATCGACCTTTCCGGTGGCCCGCGACTGTTGTCCGATGCGGACGGAGATACCCGTATCCACGTCGAGAAGAATGCCGACGAGGATATCATCCGGCTGGAGATCGGCGGGAGCGAGAAGATCCTGTTCCAGCGAAATGCGAGCGGCTTCACGCGGATGGCGTTTGTCGGCCAGAACAACAATGTGTGCATCGGTGACATAGCAGGGGCAGCGCTTCAGAATGGATATAATAATGTTGCGATCGGGTCGAATGCCCTTGAAAACGCAACATCCGGCTTTCAAAACACAGGGATCGGAAGAAATGCAATTCGAAGCGTTACGACCGGCAGCAATAATATTGGCATCGGGAATAATGCCTTGTACAGTGTGACGTCCGGGGTTAATAATTGTGCAATAGGGGTGAATAGCGGCACCTATACGACTACCGGCACAGACAATAGCGCAGTGGGACAAGGTGCATTATTGCATAATGTGGCCAACTCCCGATCTACCGCGATCGGCGCGCAGGCCATGAATTATGCTGACAACCGGACGACCGGCAGGGAGACCTTCAATACTGCCGTAGGTTGTGAGGCATTGCGGGGATCCCAAACGCCATCGAACAATACCGGTCAGGGGAACACCGCCCTCGGCGACCGCGCGCTTCGGTTGAATACGTCGGGAAACTGGAATGTTGCGGTAGGCCAGAATGCGATGCAGAACAATGCCGGCGGCATTCAAAACACGGCGTTGGGTACTGATGCCCTTCAATTTAACACCTCAGGCAACTTGAATACGGCCGTCGGATATTCTGCCTTGCTTAACGTGATGACCGGTGGGACGAATACTGCTGTCGGCGCGGAAGCGATGCGTTACACCACCACCGGGGAAAACAATGTAGCCCTCGGATATGGGGCACTGTATTCCAACTACGCCAATAGCCGGTCTACCGCCATCGGAAGGCATGCCATGCACTTCGCCGACAACAGGACAACCGGTCGGGAGACATACAATACCGCAGTAGGGTATGAAGCACTTCGGGGGTCGGGTACGCCGGCCAACAACAACGGGCAGTGGAATACAGCCGTTGGAGACCAGGCCCTGTATGGGAACACTTCCGGAAACAGCAATGTCGCTGTCGGTTCCAGCGCGCTGAGGAGCAATACGATTGGATTTAGCAATACGGCGTTGGGTACTGACGCAGCGAAGTGGACGACAACCGGAGTTGACATGACAGCGGTCGGCCGTGGAGCGCTCAGGGAGAATGTCGGCAACAGCAGGTCGACGGCAATTGGCACGTATGCCATGGAGTATGCGGACAACCGCACCGCCGGGCAGGAAACATTCAATACGGCAGTGGGCTACCAGGCGTTGCGCGGAAGCACGAATGCCGCGGGCAACACCGGTGTCCAAAACACAGCCATCGGCGACCAGGCGCTGTTCAATACGACATCCGGTTACACCAATACCGCGGTCGGCAAGAACGCTCTCATTTCCAATATTACCGGCTTCAATAATGCCGCTTTCGGCGCGCATGCCAATGTGGATGCGAATAACCTCAGCAACGCGACAGCCCTTGGCACATGGTCCAATGTCAACGCATCCAACAAGGTACGGGTCGGAAACGCATCCGTAACGGTGATCGAAGGCCAGGTCGCCTGGACCCATCCCTCCGACGGGCGATTCAAGTTCAA
>CAYMLN010000318.1:0-3839 GCA_964391045.1 uncultured Saprospiraceae bacterium | reverse complement strand
GTTCTCCATCATCGGCGTGTTGCTCGGCATGGCCATTTTTGACATGGATTTCTCCGTGATCATGATGGGCGTGGGGATTGTCGCCCTGGCCGGGATCGTGGTCAAGAACGGGATCCTCATGGTCGAATTCACGGACAAGTTGCGCGGGGACGGGGTCGAGATCTCCACGGCGCTCATCGAGGCCGGCCGCATCCGGATGACACCAGTGCTGCTCACGGCCACGGCCACCTTCCTCGTCCTGGTGCCCCTGGCGATCGGCTTAAACATCGAATTTATGTCGCTCTTCGAGACCGGTAATCCCAAGATCTTCTTCGGAGGTTACTCGGTTGCCTTCTGGGGTCCGCTCTCCTGGACGATCATCTTCGGTCTCACGTTTGCCACGTTCATCACGATCATCGTCCTGCCGGTCATGTATCTCATCGGATACCGCCTGCGGAACTGGTGGGTGGCGAATTTCTGATGCCGGGTGGGGAAGCCTGCGGAGTGCGGCCCTTTCGGATACCGCCTTCCCACGTTACCTTTAGCCCATGGACATTTCGCGAAGAACATCCCGGCGGGGTCGCGGTCCAGGTGCATACGCATCATGGATCATCGTTGCCGCTGGCCTGATAATGACAGCATGCGGGAAGCGAGATGCGGATTGCGTCGAACGGATCGATCCGGATTGCGTCTGCACGATGGAGTATAACCCGGTCTGCGGATGCAACGGCAAGACCTACCCGAACGCCTGCGCGGCACAATGCCACGGGATAACCCGGTTCACCCCGGGACCTTGTGAAAAATCCTGAACCACGTTAACCGAACCACCATGCGCTTCGCCTACCTTCTTCCAATCGTTATCCTGTTCTGCGGATGCAAAGGCTCGCCGCTTTCCACGCGCACCTGTCCGCCGCCGGAAGGCCGATTTGTCAACGCCACCTTGCTGGCCGAGTGCGAAGGCGTGCACGCTGCAGCGCATCCGTTCTTCGTGGTCGAGCTCCGGTTCCGCGACTCGGTCACGGTCCTGGCCGACAACGGCTTCGAGCAGTTTCCGCTCAACGTGACCTTTGACCGCGGAGGTTGTTCGGGCGTAATGAGTAATGCCACCCTGTACGGGGACATGGCCTTTTCAATCGACGAGAAGGGGCGCATCGAATTGATGGACACCGCATGGACCAAACTTGACAAGCCGTCCGTGTTCGCCCAGGCGCCCGCGGAGGAGCGGAAGAACTGGGGATTCCGCGAGCACCTCAATTTCTGCGTCTTCGGGTTCGCTTACGTTCGCTACGTAGACGGCAAGCCGCAGCCCGGGCGGATCGAGATGCTGCCCAACGGGCAGATGAACGGCATGCGGCCTTACCTGGGCTACACGCTCTGCTATGCCGGCGATTGCATGGAAGAAGCGGAACCCTTCATGCCGACCATCACCTTTCTGAGTGATGCCGGTGAGCAGGTCACGTATGCGATGGAGTTCGCGGAAGCCGGTCACCGGATCCGTTTCCGTCCGCTGGCCCCGCCGACGCCTGACATCAAGGGCAGCCGGCAGGTCGGCGATGTAGCGTTTGAATGGGTGGCTGAGTAACGATGTTGGTGTGATATCCATCATCCCGGTGCATTTATGCGGAAAACGATAGCAAGCGGTTCAACGGGGATCCCCGGCATGGCGATCTGTTTTTTCCTTATCGGCTTGATGCACATCGGTCCGGGACATTGCCTTGCGCAGGGCACGTCCATGGAGCCGGCTGGGGGTGCGTCATTCGCGCCTTCCCTCAACGCGCCCGGTTGCGGCGAGATCATCCTTTCCGGCGGCGGTGACATTTGCGAGGGCAATTGTCCGGAGATGCCCAACTTCATCAACTTCGAGGTGATCGGCAGCGACCTGCCATTTTATATCGATATCGTCATCACCAACAGCATCTTCGGGTCCTTCCAGATCGACGACCTCCCGGTCACCAACGGGCAGAACCTCAACATATGTCTCGACGGATTATTTCCGTCCTTCGACCCGGCGACCAACACGCTGACCGTACCCATCCTCGCCATCGGACTCACGGCCTCGGTCACGGTCATCAATGCGGAGACAAGTTCGGGTTGCGCCGTAACGGTTATGCCCAATGCGGTGTCCATCGAGTTCATCGAGGCGCCGGAGGTCAGCACGGGACCCGACCAGACCATTTGCGCCGGAGAGGAGGTGAGTGTTACCAGCACTATCGGCGGATCGGCCGCAAGCTCCTTGTGGACCACGACAGGCGACGGTGAATTTGACGATCCTGAGTCCCTCAACACGACCTATACCCCCGGACCCGGTGATATTGCCAATGGTTCTGTCGTGCTGGTCGCTACGTCCGTGGACGAGGAGATGGCGTGCATCCCGGCCATGGCCTCGCTGGAAGTCACGATCGAGGGGACCGTGGAGGTCCTTGTGGTGAGCCCCGTCACGATATGTAACACGGCCGTCGCGGATATCGAGGCCATGGTCTCGGGTCCTTCGGTGGACATGGCCTGGACGACCACCGGCGACGGTGCATTCGGCGATCCATCCTCGCCTTCGACCACCTACGAACCCGGATTCGGGGATATCGGCGACGGGACGGTCATCCTGACCTATGCGCCCGTCGACCCCGACCAATGTGTCGGCGAGATCCAGTCCGTCGAACTGATCATCGTCCCGGCTCCCACGGCGAATGTGCCGCTCAGCCTCGAAGTGTGCAGCGACGACAGCATCGATATCACGATCGGCATCCAGGGCGACTATGGCACGGTGACCTGGACCGCGACCGGTGACGGAACACTGATCGTCTACAACGACGAAGAAGTCAATTACACGCCGGGACCCCAGGATATCGATGACCAGTTTACGATCATCACGGTCACCGTGACCAGCATTTATCCCGAATGCGGCCAGACGCTCTACGTGATCCCGCTCAACGTGATCACATGCGCGTGTCCGCCATTCGAGCTGGCCCCGCCGGCCTTTCCGCTCTGCAGCGCGGCCGACACGCTCTTGCTCAGCACGCTTGTTATTGAAGGCGGCAGCGGCATCTGGTCGGTCACCGGCGTGCCGCCCGGATCTTCACCTGCATTTATCCAGGGCGGGCAGTTCATCACATCCATGTCGGATCCGGGTTCATATGCCCTAACGTATACCTTGTCCTTCCCGGAAGCCGGCTGTCCTGCCGCACAGGCTGTCAATATCGTGGTGGAGGATGCCCTTGCATTTCAACCCGTTCTCGGACCGGATGTCCAGCGATGCGGTGCGCAATCGGTCACGGTACAGGCATCCTTTCCTGGCGGACCGCCGGTGTCGTATGCCTGGTTTTCACTTGGCGACGGCTTATGGATGCTGGATCCGACCAATCCGGCGGAGATCGCCACGTACACCCCTGGGTCGCAGGATTCCCTCAATGGGTCCGTCTCATTGGTGTATACAGCTTTTTCTTCCGTATGCCAACCTGTGACGGACACGTTGATTGTTTCATATCTGGAAGAGCCTGTTGCCGCCCTATCGGCTGATACGATCGCCACCTGCAATATGAGTGGTATGGGGTCGGTCCTCGACCTTGATGCACTCGTCCTGGGGGTTGACACGTCAGGTGCCTGGACGGAAATCACCGGTGCGATGGTCGATCTCGCGGTGCCGGATTCCGTCGACTTCGATGGCGTCATGGCGGGCTATTACGCGTTTGTCTACACGACGGCTTCCGCAGTGTTCCCATGCACGGATCAATCTGATACCGTGGTCGTGCAGGTGATGGATTGCCTTTGTCCGATGCTGCAGATCACGAACCCGCCGGAGGGCGTTTGCCAGGACCTGCAGGTCTTGCCGCTGGATGCGTTTATCATGTCCGGCGGCCCGGGCG
>CAYMLN010000317.1:1933-3841 GCA_964391045.1 uncultured Saprospiraceae bacterium | reverse complement strand
GGCAAGGCGACCCGGCTCGACCCGATAGGCATCGGCATCCGCGGCCACATAGATCACAGGCACCGGATTCTTCGAGTGCGCCGTGTTGGGCGTGCCGTCCGGATTGACCATGACGTCCGAATTGCCGTGGTCAGCGATGATCACGATGGCGTAGCCTTGTTCGAGCGCAAAGGGAACGAGGGTGGAGAGGCAGCGATCGACCGTCTCGGTCGCGCGAACGGCAGCGGCGAATACGCCGGTATGGCCGACCATGTCGGTGTTGGCGAAATTGAGGCAGACGAAGTCGGGCAGGTGCTCGCGGATAAACGCGATGGTCTTTTCCGTGACCTCGGGCGCGCTCATCTCCGGCTGCATGTCGTACGTTGGGACTTTCGGCGAAGGCACCAGCAGGCGCGATTCGCCGGGGAAGGGCGCTTCCTGTCCGCCGGAAAAGAAGTAGGTCACGTGCGGGTATTTCTCCGTCTCCGCCACGCGCAACTGGGTCTTGCCATGTTCGGCGAGGTATTCGCCCAGGGTGCCGCGATTTTCTTTTTCCGAAAACAACACCGCCACGTCCCGGAAGGTCGCGTGGTATTGGGTCATGGTGACCATGCGGACGGCGAGCGGCGCCATGCCGTGATCAGGGTATGCCCGTTGCGTCAGCACGTCGGTCAGTTGCCGCGGCCGGTCGGTCCGGAAGTTGAAGAACAGCACCGTGTCGCCCGGCCGGATGACCGCCACCGGATGGCCGTCGGCATCGGCGGCGTACAAGGGCTTGATGAACTCATCCGTCACGCCTTCGTCATACGAGGCCTGGATGGATTGCGCGAGGTCGGCCGACGGCGTGCCTTGTCCGTTGACCAGCAGGTCGTAGGCGAGCCGCGTGCGCTCCCACCGCTTGTCCCGGTCCATGGCATAGTAGCGGCCGACCACCGATGCGACAGGAATGTCGAACGGTTTCAGTTCGTCGATCACGCGGCGGATGAAGCCGAGTCCGCTCCTGGGGTCCACGTCGCGCCCGTCGGTGAAGGCATGCACGGCGATCGGGCCCGGGCAGTGCCGGCGGGCAATGCGACCAAGGGCGAGGAGATGTTCGATATGCGAATGCACGCCGCCGTCGGACACGAGGCCCATCAGGTGCAGGGTACCGGTGGTTTCGGCGAGGCTGCGAAGGAGAACGGGATTCCGGTCGAGCTCGTGCTCGCGAATGCTCTTGTTGATGCGCGCCAACTCCTGGTAGACCACGCGACCTGCGCCGATGTTGAGGTGCCCGACCTCGGAGTTGCCCATCTGGCCGTCGGGCAGGCCGACGTCCTCGCCATGGGTGACCAGGGTGGCGTGCGGATAGCGGGCCATGAGGCCGTCCATGAAAGGGGTGTTGGCTGCCTCGACCGCGCTGACCGCGGGATCGGGGTTCAGGCCCCAGCCATCAAGGATGATCAGGAAAGACTTGTCCGGCATGTACTGGGTTTGAGGCATAAAAGTAGTCTCCTTCGTTGATTCGGCTCATGGGGAAGGGATGGTCCGCCGGGTGATGGCGGTCCCAGATTATGGCCGGCATCGATTATCTTTAACCCGTATAGCCGGCAAATCGGGCGGTCTGGAAAAGTTGGACCGGTCTTTGCGCCGCAGACCCTTATAAATCAATCCCTTACCGTCTTGTCCGCCAAGGCTGCAAATACCCTTTTCTCCTTCGGGATGCTGTGGTGGCTTTCCTGGCTCCCGGCTTTCTGGGGCGAAGGGGGCGGGACGAAGGCCCCGGAAATGTCCGCTGCATTGCCATTGGTCACTTGCGCGGAGGTGGTGCTCAACGATCCCACCATCACGCCGGCCGGTCCGTATTGCCCGGGGGATATCGTCCAGATCACGTTCACCGGGACCAACCTGTGGGACGGCGATTCCATCCATGTCTTTACCGACCCCTCGTCG
>CAYMLN010000317.1:0-1923 GCA_964391045.1 uncultured Saprospiraceae bacterium | reverse complement strand
GCCAGGGGACCGAGATCGGGGCCATCCCCGTGGAGTACAGTTGCACGGATTGCCCGACGCTGCTGGGCATCCAGGTGAATGCGCCGAAAGTCGTGACGCCCATGGTGGAGGAAGATAACGAGTTCCTTCTCCTCCACTCGGGCTGTGGTTTCAATGTGTCGGATTTATTCGTGGACATTCACTCACCCGGGTTGAGTACCAATGACTTCGGGGCGGGTACATCCTATCCGCTGATGACACCGTCAGCCGCCACGCTGGCGGTTTTCCAGGATGATTTGCCCTGTTCCGGTGCAAACATATTCGGCGTGGGGCCGGGCGACCCTGTGCCCGCTGCGGCCCTGGTCATCGTTTTGGTCGACAGTGCGGTCCCGAGTTTTGATTATGACTTTTCTTATTTGTGTAATCTTGGACTACCGATATATGTGACGCAAAGCAGTCGGGACTTCCCGGGAGGTGGGATGTTCACCAACCTCTGCGGTGCTGGCGTAACCCGGACCAATTCCATTTCCGTGTCGGGATGCCCCGCATCCACGGTCGTGTACAGCTGTGAATCTCCGCCTTTCCCGACTCCGGGGGCCAATGGACATGTTTTTGTCTTTGCCGACGGGTCAAATAGCTCGAGCAACACGACAGGCAATCCAGACCTGACAGGATTGGCCGTGCCGGATGAAACGCCGGATGCCGCCGCCCTTACCTATACCATTGGCTCCGCCAATTGCGGTACGTTGTACATCTCCGGCATGATGGACAATCCGCCGCCTTGCGAAGACCTCCTGTACACGCCGCCGGCTGCGCTCAGCTATACGGTGGGCTGTGCCCCGGTCATCGATCCCGCCGGTCCGTTCTGCGTCAGCGCGCCGTCGGTCCAGCTCACCGGGACGCCGGCCGGCGGTACCTGGTCGGGTGGCCCCTATGTCACCCCGGGCGGGATCTTCGATCCCGGCGCGGCAGGTGTCGGGATGCACATGGTGATCTACACCACGCCGTCGTGCATGGACAGCGATACGATCATGATCGAGGTCACCAGCGGCCTCAACCTGGATCCGAACGACCTGTATATCGGCAACGTCAACTGTACGGGAGGGGCAGACGGCAACGCGCTCTTTGATGTCAACCCCTATCTGCCGGATGGATTCTCCTGGTTCTTCGACTGGGATGACGCCAATACGCCCGGCAATGATGTCTACCCGGAGGACGGTCTCTTCGGGTTCGGCATTTACGGCCTGCCGGTCGGCAATTACTACCTGATCATCACCGACCCGCTCGGGTGTGTGGATACGCTGCCCTTCGTGATCGACTTCGTCCCGTTTACGCTCGATTGGGTGGAGGTGGACTCGATCGCTTGTTTTGGGGACATGGCCGCGATCAACATCGTTTCCTTTTCGGGCCCACCGGGAACGCCGGTCTATAACTGGGACTGGGACGGCACGCCGGGCGATGACGATTTCGGCGGTCCGCCGGCGGTCGACGATGACGATGAGGACATCACAGGCCTCGCGCCCGGCGTCTATTACCTGACGCTCACCATCACGGACGATCCGATGTTCCCGTCCTATTCGTGCTCCATCCTGGATACATTCGTGATCAACGAGCCGGCCGAGCTCCTGGTGACCGTTGCCAACGACAGCCTGCTTTGCTTCGGGGATACCGGAACCCTCACGGCGGTCACGACGGGAGGGACGCCGCCTTACAGTTTTGACTGGACGCATATCAACGCGCCGCCGGAACCCCAAACCATCACCGGCCTCGGCCCCGGCAATTACGTCGTCCTCGTGACGGATGCCAACGGCTGCACCGCGCTCGCCAACGGCTCGGTCTATGAGCCCCCCGAGCTGCTCATCACAGTCACCACGGATCCGCTCGTGTGCTACGGAGATGCGACGTCGGACATCGACCTCTGGGTGATCGACGGCACGCCGCCCT
>CAYMLN010000316.1:0-3843 GCA_964391045.1 uncultured Saprospiraceae bacterium | reverse complement strand
ATACGCAGCGGGTCAACTGAACCGTCGGCCATCCATCCTGCCTGCCTGAAGTGAAAGGCGCCTCCCTCCGAAGGCGCCTTTCGTGTTCCGGCCCTATGCCTATCTTTGCCGGCGAATTCAAGGCCCCACATGAAATATCTCCTGCTTTTCGTCCTTCTGGCCGTCTCCTCCGGAATCCTTCGGGGCCAGTCGGCCACCGACACGCTCAAGACTTCGACCGTCAAGATCACCGGCATCACATGCCAGGGCGACATGCCCCAGATCAAGAAGAAACTGATCAACCAGGACGGGATCGACGAGGTCTCTTTCACCGAGGCGAAGGGCGGCCTGTCCACGTTCACCGTACGTTATCATACGTCGGTGATCAGCGAGCACCAGATCCTGGCCCTCATCGAATCGTCGCCTTGCTGTGACAACCCGAACGAGTTCCCCTACAAGGCCAAGGCGGTCGCCGGCAAGCCGAAGAAGAAATAGATGCGGACACGCCTACTCCTCTTCCTGGGCCTGGCCGCGTCCTGGTCCGTCTCCGCGCAATCCCTCAAGGGCAAGGTCTTTGGCGAACAGGAGACCGGTCGGGAGATCCTGCCCGGCGCCACGGTGTCCTGGCTCGGCACGCCCATCGGCACGGCCGCCAATGAAAACGGCGTTTTCGAAATACCCCTGCAGGGAATCGCGGACAAGCGGATCGTCGTCTCGTATGTCGGCTTCCTGGCCGACACCGTCGAGGTGGGCGACCTCACTTACCTGAGCATCACCCTGCTTCCCGACACGGCGCTGCTCGGGGACGTGACCATCACCGGCCGGAAGCCCGGGGCGCACATTTCCGATCTCAGCCCCATCAAGACGGAGGTCATCACGCAGAAAGAACTGACCAAGGCCGCCTGCTGCGACCTCGCCGGATGTTTCGAGACCCAAGCCACGGTGCAGCCCCAGACGACCAACGTCCTGACGAATTCGAAAGAACTCCGCATCCTCGGCCTGTCGGGCGTCTACAACCAGGTCCTGTTTGACGGCATGCCGCTCATCCAGGGGCTGAGTTACACCTACGGCATCAGCACCTTTCCCGGGAGCGTGGTCGAGAACATTTACGTCTCCAAGGGTGCCAACTCCGTCCTGCAGGGCTTTGAGAGCCTGAGCGGACAGATCAACGTCGAGCCGCGGATGCCCGACGAGACGGACAAGCTGTTCGTCAACCTCTACCTGAACAACTTCCGGGAGGCGCATGTCAACGCCAACGTGGCCATGCCTGTCGGGCGCGCGAAAAAGTGGAGCACGCTGGTCGCGCTGCATACCGTGCAGCCGGCCGGCACATTCGACCGCGACGACGACACCTTCCTGGATCTCCCCCGGCTGTCGCGCTATATGGCCTACAACCGATGGAAATACGGCGACGACCAGCAGGCAGGATGGTTCGCCCACATCGGCGCACGGATGCTCTTTGAAAAACGGGTGGGCGGGCAGACGACCTTTGATCCGTCCAGCGACAAAGGCAGTGCGTCGACCTACGGGCAGTTCGTGAGCTTTACCCAGCCCGAGTTGTACACCAAGACCGGTTACCGGTTTGACGACAACAATTCCATAACGGTGATGGCGTCCGCGTTTTTCCAGGACCAGGACACCTGGTTCGGCACGCTGAAGTACGACGCGGAACAAGTGAGCGCCTATGTCAACGTGCAGCATGAGTACCTGTGGGCGGACCGTCACCTCCTGAAATACGGGTTGAGCTACCGCCACCAGGACCTGGAGGAGGCCATAGGGTTCTCCGAGAATACGCCGCCGCGCACCTACGCGGGCGAATACGTCCAGCGGCAGCGGATCCCGGGCGTCTTCGCGGAAAATGCTTTCCATTGGATGGACGACAAGATCGTGTGGATCGCAGGGGCGCGCCTCGATCACCACCAGGAATTCGGTTGGTTCTTTACGCCCCGCACGCTGCTGAAATATTCGATCAACGCCGCGAACACCGTCCGGGCGTCGATCGGCACGGGCTGGCGGCAGGTCAACCTGTTCAGCGAAAACGTCAATCTCCTCGCGAGCTCGCGCGACGTGATCTTCCAGGAACGCATCGATCCCGAGCAGGGGTTCAACTGGGGCATCAACTATACGTATAAGTTCACGATCGGGTCAACCTCGGGATCGCTCTCGGGCGATTTCTACCAGACGCGTTTCTCCAACCAGTTCTTCCCCGATTACGACACGGATCCGACCAAGGCGTTCATCCGCAACTTTACCGGCACCTCGGTGTCCAACGCCGCGCAGGCGGAGGCATCCCTGTTGTTTTGGGAGGTCCTCGACGTCCGGGCCGCGTACAACTTCCTGGATGTCTATCGCATGGAGGACGGCGCGCGGAATGTGCTGCCCTTCAATCCCCGCCATCGCGTGATGGCCGCCCTCTCCTACCGGCCCCGCGGTGACCGGTGGTACTTCGACGTGAACGGCCACTGGTACGGCGAGCAGCGCCTGCCCGACACGGGATCGAATCCGCCCGAATACCAGACCGCGCCCTATTCCGATCCCTACGTGCTCGTCAACGGGCAGGTCACCTTCCGCACCGGACAATTTGAGTTCTACACCGGCATGGAAAACATCTTCGACTTCCGGCAGCTCCGCCCTATCGTGAGCTGGCAGGAGCCGTTTGGTCCTTATTTCGATACGTCGTCCGTTTGGGGACCTACGCGGGGACGGGAAGCGTATGTGGGCGTGCGGTGGCGCATGGGGAAAACGGATAACGGATAACGGTTAACGGATAACGGATAACGGATAACGGATAACGGATAACGGATAACGGATAACGGCAAGAAAAGTGTCGTGTTTGGTTTTCATTTTGCACAATGGGTCCGGATGACAACTCCCGGACAACATCCATCTTGATATCTTTTAACCTTTCATTCTGTCCGAATCAGGCAAAGCCATTGTTGGCATCATCGCCAATAACGCCAAATCTTCTTAACCCTCTATACCTGATTACCTGCCCAGGTCGCACCGTGCCCTGTGCTCCAATGACGGACTCCTGATGTGCCGTGCCTACGGCACGCTGAAAATCACAACGCCGCTTTCGCCGGGTTGAAACCCGGCGCTATTTTATGAGACGGCCCTACGGGCCTTGATTTCATGTAGAAGTGGGAGCATCTTTCCACGAACGGGCAAACCCATTGCTCCTATCCTTCGACTAAGCTCCTGACCCGATTTTAATCTCAACTTTCTCGACTGTCTCGACTGTCTCAACCAAAAATCGAACGCCTATTGCGCAACCGATAAGTTGCGCATATATTTGCAACCGATTGGTTTCTTAATACCCGCACCCATGCGCAGAGACGTTTTCCAGGCGATCGCCGACCCGACCCGACGGGCCATCATAGTGCTCCTGGCCGCGCAGGCCATGACGCCGAACGCCCTGGCCGAACATTTTGACATCACGCGCCAGGCCGTGTCGAAGCACCTGGGCATCCTGGCGGAGTGCGAACTTGTCAATCCGGAGCCTGTCGGCCGGAAAATCTACTACAACCTCCGCCCTGAGAAGATGAAGGAGATCGACAAATGGCTCGCACAATTCCGCAAGATCTGGGAGACCCGGTTTGGCCAACTCGACCGCGTATTATCCACCATGCAAAAGAATAAGAAATGAACCCACACCTGCTTTTCGATTTCCGGGTCGATAAGACCACCAACACCGTCACCGTCGACCGTGCATTTGCCGCGCCGCGCGACCTCGTCTGGGCCGCGTGGACGACGCCCGAACTGCTCGACCTCTGGTGGGCGCCAAAGCCCTGGCAGTCCGTGACGAAGTCGATGGATTTCCGCGAGGGCGGCCGCTGGCTCTACGCCATGACCGGTCCGGCCGGC
>CAYMLN010000315.1:0-3863 GCA_964391045.1 uncultured Saprospiraceae bacterium | reverse complement strand
TCTCCGTGCAATGGGCCGCAAAATTAGTAAAATTCCTGGAAATCAGTTCCTGGAGGAGCCCGACGGTGAACTGTTCGCTTTCGTAGTGCCCGATGTCGCAAACGAGGATCCGGCCGTCGGCGTCGAAGAACTGGTGATACTTGAAATCGGCCGTCACGAAGGCCTCGACCCCGGACCGCAGGGCGTCGGGGAGCAGGAAGCTGCCCGACCCGCCGCACACGGCGACTCGCTTTATCTTCCTGTCGGTCAACGGCGTATGGCGCACAACAGGGGTCCGCATGGCGCCCCGGAGATGGTCGAGGAACTCGGCTTCGGTCATCGGCTGGGGGAAGTAGCCGACCAGGCCGGCGCCCGTGCCCGGATCGGAGGAGCCTGCCATGGGGCGAAGCACGCCGTCGATATCGAGGCCCAGCCGGCGCGCGATCCGCTCGTTGACCCCGTGGGCCAGGGTATTGTCCAGGTTGGTGTGAATGGCGTAAAGGACCAGGTGGTGCCGGATGGCCTTGATCACGACGCGTTCGGTGGGCGTGGCGCCGGTGATCCGTTTCAGGCCGCCGAAGACCGGTGGATGGTGGGCGACGACCATGTTGCAGCCTTTCGAGATGGCTTCATCGAGGACGTCTTCGGTGCAGTCCAGGCAGGTCATCACGCCGGTCACGAACTGGTCGGGCGAGCCGACGATGAGGCCGCTGTTGTCGTATGCTTCCTGCCGATCGAGCGGGGCGATCGATTCCAGGAAGTCCATGACGGTGCCGGCCGTAGTCTTCATCAGGTCGTGGGTTTGCGCTTTTGGAGAGCGATGATCTTTTCCTCGAGGCCGGTGGTGCTGAATCCTTCCAGGAGCGGGATGACCTCCACCCGGCCGCCCCAGTCGGGCAGCTCGTCGGCGCCCACGATCGTCTCCGGTGTATAGTCTCCCCCTTTCACCAGCACGTCCGGCTTTACCAGCCGGATCAGGTCGAGCGGGGTGTCTTCCGAAAAGGGAACCACCGCATCGACGAAAGAGAGCGAAGCCAGGAGGAACATCCGGCTGTCGAGGACGTTGATTGGCCTTGACGGACCTTTCAGCCGCGTCACCGAAGCGTCGTCGTTGACGCCGATGACAAGCCGGTCGCCGAGTCGCGCCGCAGCCTCCAGGTATTGGATATGCCCGGCGTGCAGGATGTCGAAACAGCCGTTGGTGAAGACGATCTCCTCGCCCCGGCTGCGCCAGGCCTCGAGTTGGCGGAGCAGCGAATCGGGTGTGTGGATCCGGCTTTTAACCGGGGGTGTCCGTGGCGGCATTTGGGCCTTTGGGCTTGTTGACGATCGGAAGGATGATGAGTCCGATGATGCCGAACAGCATGCATCCGAGCAGTTGAACCGAAAAATACTGAATGTTGGCGAAGGAGAACGCGTCGTCGCCGTGGATGCCGTAGATGGCCAGCGCCGCGATGACCATGGCGTGGAACGTGCCCATGCCGCCCGGCGAAGGGAAAACAATGCCCAGGCCGCCGAAAACGAACACCATCAATCCGGCCATCATGCCCAGCCCCGCCGTGGGGGCGAAGGACTTGAAACACAGGTACATCATCAGGTAATAGAGGAGCCAGATGAGTACCGTATCCAGGAGAAGGAGCCACGGATGCTCGACCCGGCGAAGGCTGCGGAGACCGTCGCGGAACCCTTCCACAAGGTGTTGGATCTTCTGGTAAAGGCTCCATCGCTTAATGATGCGCCGGTTCTTGTAGAGGAGGACCATCCCCAGGACGAATGCCCCGATGAGGGCATAAAACCATTTGTTGGAAAAGATCGAATCGCCCAGCTTGTCGCGGAAGAAGGCATACAGGACCGTCCCTTGGAGGATAAGCGTGAGGATGATGGCAAACAGGAGGCTCAGCAGGTCGAGGATGCGGTCGACCACGATCGTGCCCATCACCTTCTCGGGGCCGATGCCCTCGTAGCGGGCAAACAAGCCGGCGCGCACCACCTCGCCGATGCGCGGCAGGCCCATGTTGGCAAAGTAGCCCACCATGATCGTGAAGAAGGCGTTGACCATGCGCCCGTCGACACCCATGGTGCGGATCAGGAGCAGCCACCGATGGGCGCGCAGGACGTTGCTGACCAGGAACGCGGAGACAATGGCGAAGACCCACCAGTAGTTGACGCCGGCGAAGTCGGACTTCAGCTTGTTCAGGAGACTGCACTGGTCGGCCGGGATGCCTTTCAGTGCACAGTCTGCCACATAAGCGGCATTCTGGCTCTTGTAGACGAAATACAGGATCAGTGCGCCGGCGCCCGTGAAAAGGACGAACTGGAGGGTCTCGCGGACGAATTTGGGAAGGGCCACGCGATCAGAACTTGATCCGGTTAGCCCCGTCCGGATACACGCTTTTCGCCGTGAAGGTCCGGGCTTCCTCGGGGGTGACGAACACGTAGGACATGATGATCAGGATGTCGCCCACCTGGACCAGGCGCGCCGCGGCGCCGTTGAGGCAGATGGCGCCCGAGCCGCGCTCGCCGGTGATGACATACGTCTCCAGGCGCGCGCCGTTGTTGTTGTTGACGACTTGCACGCGCTCGCCGTCCACCAGGTCGGCCGCGTCCATGAGGTCCTCGTCGATCGTGATGCTCCCCATGTAGTTGAGGTTGGCCTCCGTGACGACGGCCCGATGGATCTTGGACTTGAGTACCTGTAAAAACATGGGTTGCAAAAGTAGGGTTTTATACGGGTTTACCGGGCGAAGGAGAAAGGTCGGGACGGGAATTCCCGGGGACGGCACTGGCGCAGTTTTGCTACCTTTCCCGGCCCGACAGCTGACCTTCAACGCCGATCTCCTCCTGATGTTCATTTTCCACAGACCCGGACACTTGCGCGACTGGCTCGATTCGGACGCGGCAGCGGGCCGGATCGGTTTCGTCCCGACCATGGGCGCGCTCCATGAAGGCCACCTCTCGCTCGTCCGGCAGAGCCTCGCTACCACATCCCGGACGGTCGTCTCCATCTTCGTCAATCCCCGGCAGTTCAATGATCCGGCAGACCTCGCCCGCTATCCGCGGCCGGTGGCGGAAGACATCCGCCTGCTGACCAATGCCGGCGCCACTGTCCTTTTCCTTCCGGACGAGGCGGATATCTACCCGAGCGGGGATGACCGGCAGATCGACTTCGATCCCGGGCCCCTGGCTGCGGGCATGGAAGGGTTTTTCCGGCCGGGCCATTTCAAGGGCATGGCCGAGGTCGTGTACCGCCTGCTCGATATCGTGCGGCCGGACAGCCTGTTCATGGGGCAGAAGGACTACCAGCAGCTGGCCATCGTCCGGCGCATGGTCCGCCACTTCGCACTCCCGGTCGAGGTCGTCATGTGCCCGACACAGCGGGAGACGAACGGCCTGGCGATGAGTTCGCGCAACGTACGCCTGAGTGAATCGGCGCGCGCCCGCGCCGGGGTAATCTACCGGGCGCTGGAGGCCGGCCGTGATGCCTTCCTGGCGGGCGCGGCGGCCGAAGCGGTCCGGGCCATGGCCGAAAGGATGATCGGTGCGGAAGGATTTGGCATCGATTATTTTGACATCGTCGATGGGGAAACGCTTATGCCGGTGCCTGACCGGACGGCCGCTCCGCTGATCGTCGCCTGCTGTGCGGTTCGCGCAGAAGGCGTGCGGTTGCTCGACAACATGATCTGGGTACAGCCCGGCTGACCCGCAAACCGGAAACGCATGAAATGCATCTACATGGCCGCGTCGAGCCAGCATGTGGGCAAGACCACCTGCACGCTCGGCCTGGCGTCCGCCCTGATGCGGGAGGGCTTCAACGTGGGGTACTGCAAGCCCGTCGGCCAGAAGTCGCTCGAGGTCGATCATCTCCGCGTCGACAAGGATACCGT
>CAYMLN010000314.1:0-3869 GCA_964391045.1 uncultured Saprospiraceae bacterium | reverse complement strand
AGATACCAGCCTACCGATCTCATGATCGGTGTGTTCGGCGAAGGCAGCGTAAACCTCGGCTTGTCGGGCGAAAAGCTTTTTCTCGTCTTCGGACAGGTCCGCCCAGTCTTTGATGTCCTCGGGCTTCGGCGCCAGCTTGGTACCTGCCGGAACGGTGCCTCTACGGATCTGCTCCGCCAGAATGTCTTCCCTTAGCTTGTCCCAGCCCATGTCAAACTTTCCTTTGTACTTCTCGATCCATTCCTTCGGTACATGGTGTGGGGCATGCGTGGCGCCCGGCGCGAAATAGACAAAGAAGGGCTTGTCCGGGGTCACGGCTTGCTGGAAGCCGATCCAGGAGATAGCCTGATCCGTCATGTCGACCGTGAAATGATAGTTGGGATCCTCTGGCAATTCGACGATGGTCGTGCCGTCATAGAGGAACGGCGACCATTGGTTGGTCTCCCCGCCGATGAAGCCGTAGAATTTCTCAAAACCGGAACGGGTCGGCCAGCGGTCCTGCGGGCCCGATACCGAGATCTCCCACGGCGGCGTTTCGTGGTATTTGCCGAAGGCGCCGGTGTTGTATCCGTTTTGCCTAAACACTTCGGCCATCGGGGTGATCCGCTGCGGGCGCACGCCCGTATTGCCGGGGAATGCGGTTCCGGTTTCCATGATGGATCCGGCATTATTGCTGTGGTGGTTATATCCGGTCAGGAGGGCCACACGCGTTGGGGAGCACACGGCCGTGGTGTGAAAGCGATTGTACTTCAGTCCGTTCGCGCTCAGCCGATCCATCGTAGGCATGGGCACTGCTCCGCCGAAGGTGGATGGCACCCCAAAGCCCATGTCGTCGATCAGCACGATAACCACGTTGGGCGCACCGGCCGGTGCCTTCACGTCAAATCGCGCCGGTGGTGAGACATTGCGGGCGTCAAGTTCGCTGGATCGGGCCGGAATGGGCTCTCGGATCGGCTGCACGGTCCGGTCCGGTTCGCCGGCGGTCTGTGCGGCTGCGTTTGTAAACAGCATACTGCCCAAAAAAAGAATCAAGTACCTCATTATTCTTTGTGTTGAATGAAAGCGGCTCAGCGCCGCAAGGCGTCAAATTTGCTGAAATCGGAAACTCCAATCTTCAGGATAATTGGTAAAGGTAGAGGAATCAACCCTTGCGCTCGGTGATGAACATCATGTCCAGGGGTGATTGAATGCCGGTTATGACCGAAGTATTTCGTTACAGATGCTAACGCCAACGACAGCAGACGGCTTGGGCGGTTAAGTCAGTTTAGAAGGTTGAGAAAGTTCATCTCAAACAGTACACACGTAAACATTTAACAAATTAAACAATCACCCCAGACCGCTAAACGCTAACCCCTAACCCCTAACCTGGCTTCCCCGCCTCCGGAAACTGCAGAACACAAACTCCTGCAGCGCATGCCCCGGCGTCTCGTGCGTCTCCGTCACACAGCGCACGCGCTCGAAATACGGATCGAACAGCGCGGACATTGACACCTCACTGTATTGCCTGACGTGCAGGCCGCTGCAGCGGTCAGGCCCCTGCTCCGAAAACGTCCCAAGGACCATGAATCCGCCCGGCCTGATCGCCGCAGCCGCGATCTCCACGTAGTGCGCGACCTGCTCGTCCGTCGTCAAGAAGTGAAACGCCGCCCGGTCATGCCAGAAGTCGAAGGGTACCGGCGCCTCGAACTCGGTCACGTCCGACACGATCCAGTGGACCCTCTCCGACCTTTCAGCCAAGCGAGCCCGCGCCTTGTCCAGCGCGGCCGCGGAAATGTCCAGCACGTAAATCCCTTCAAAGCCGCGATCGAGGTAGACATCCACGAGCCGGCTGTCGCCGGCGCCGATGTCGATCACATTGGCGGATGCCGGAAGCTCAAAATAATCGAGAAACGCCACCGAGGTCGATGGGTAGGGCTGAAACCAACTTACCGCAGCAGTGTCCTTTGTCGTAAAGACGTTTTCCCAATGCGCCTTGCGGTCGTTCATTCAGCAAAATTACTGGCTTTACCAGAACCGGATGTAAATGCTCAGGATCAGCACGAGGATGATCACGATGAGGATCAGGTTGCGCGGCTCGACCTTGAACATCTCCGGATCGATCTGCATCGTATGGCTGCGCGAGACGATGTTCTTGTCGAGCAGGCTCACGACGATCATCGTCAGGCAGGTGAAGACGAACACCCAGCCCATCTGGACGAGGAACGGAATGCCGTAGACGCCTTCCGCATTGGGATAAGCCGTGTAGAGGATGGTCTCATATTGTCCGTCGAGCGGCAGCACTTTGTCGAAGACGATCGACAGCACCGTGCCGACGACGATCCCGACAAGCGCCGCGCGCGCCGTGGTCCGCTTCCAGAAGAACCCGAGAAGGAACACGGCGAAGATGACGGGCGAGACATACCCCGTGTATTTCTGGATGAATTCAAAGCCACCCTTGCCGCCAATCCCCAGCCAGTCGTTCCAGTTGATGATCAGCGCGAAGAGCATGGCGACGAGGATCGTCACGCGGCCGACCCAGACCTGTTTCTTTTCCGTGGCTTCGGGGTTGAAGTACTTCTTGTAGAGGTCGAGGGTGAAGATCGTCCCGATGCTGTTGGCCTTGCCGGCGAGCGAGGCGACAATGGCCGCCGTCAGCGCGGCGAGCGACAAGCCCTTGAGGCCGGTTGGCAGGAAGCCGAGGATCGCCGCATAGGCATTGTCCTCGCGAAATTCCCCGTTGGTCAGCATCTGGTCCTGCAGTTGGCCGTTTTCATGCAACAAATAGGCCGCGATTCCGGGCAGCACGACGATGACAGGCATCAGGATCTTGATGAAGGCGGCGAAGAGGATCCCCGTCCGCGCCGTCGGCAGGTCGGCCCCAAGCGCCCGCTGGGTGATGTATTGGTTGCACCCCCAGTAATTGAGGTTGGCGATCCACTGCCCGGCGACGAGCATGGCAAGGCCCGGAAGGCTGACATAGTTGTCCACCTGCTTCTGGGAGGCCCCGGTGCCCGGCTTGTCGAAGATCATGTCGAAATGGCCCGGCGCCTTTTCCAGCAGCGTCCGGAAGCCGGCGAAGACGTCCTTGCCCAGGCCGAAGTGATCGCTCACCAGCGTGAGGGCGATATACGTCGTGACGAGCCCGCCGATGATCAGGACCAGCACCTGGATGACGTCCGTATAGCCGATAACCTTCATCCCACCAATGGTGATGATGAACGCAAAAAGGGCAAGGCCGATCATGACGGCGTGGAAATACTCCCCGCCCATCAGGTTGTTGATGGCGATCGTCCCGAGGTACAGGATCGACGTCAGGTTGACCGTCACATAGAGGAATAGCCAGAAGATCGCCATGATCAGCGCGACGGTCTCATTGTACCGCGTCTTCAGGAACTGCGGCATCGTGAAGATGCGGTTCTTGAGGTAGATCGGCATGAAGAACACGGCCACGATGATCAGGGACACGGCGGCCAGCCACTCGTACGACGCGATCGCCAGCCCGAGCCGGAATCCGTTGCCGCTCATGCCGATGAATTGCTCCGCGGAGATGTTCGACGCGATCAGCGACGCCCCGATGGCCCACCAGGTGAGCTGGCCCTCGGCCAGGAAGAAGTCGGTCGTGGACTGCTGCGCGGCCCGCTTCCGGCGGTAGATCCAAATGCCGTAGGCGGCAATGGCGACGAAGTAAACCAGGAAGACAATGATGTCGGGGGTGGCCAGGTATTTCATGGACAGGCGTGAAGCTTGAAAGTTGCCCAAAATAGTAGTTTTCCGACGTTGGAGATGCGTTGTCCGGGAGTTGCGCTCCCGGACATGGAAGCTGTGGTATGGTTGTCCGGGAGTTGCGCTCCCGGACATGGTTGTGCCGGACCACAAGTCCGGCACAACGG
>CAYMLN010000313.1:0-3878 GCA_964391045.1 uncultured Saprospiraceae bacterium | reverse complement strand
GTCCGGAGGTAGTGCTTGATCTCGCGGAAGATCCAGGGATAGCCGATGCTGGCGCGACCGATCATGACGCCGTCGACGCCGTAGCGCGACTTGTAGTCCAGGGCTTTCTCCGGCGAGTCGATGTCGCCGTTGCCGAAGACAGGAATGTGCATTCGCGGATTGTTCTTGACCTCGCCGATGAGGGTCCAGTCGGCCTCGCCCTTGTACATCTGGGATCGCGTGCGGCCATGGATCGAGAGGGCCGCGATGCCGATGTCCTGGAGCCGCTCGGCCACTTCGACGATGTTCTTGGAATTGTCGTCCCAGCCGAGCCGCGTCTTGACCGTTACCGGGAGCGGGCTGCGCTTGACAACGGCCTCGGTGAGGCGTATCATCTTCGGGATGTCCCGCAGGATGCCTGCGCCGGCGTCCTTGCAAACGACCTTCTTGACCGGGCAGCCGTAGTTGATGTCGAGCAGTTCAGGCCCGGCCTCGATGACGATGTCCGTCGCCTGCAACATGGGCTCGAGTTCGGCCCCGAAGATCTGGATCCCGATCGGTCGTTCGTGGTCGTAGATATCCAGCTTCTGCATGCTCTTGTCCGCATCGCGGATCAGCCCGTCCACGCTGATAAACTCCGTGTACAACATGTCGCAGCCTTGTTCCTTGCAGAGGAATCGGAACGGCGGATCGCTGACGTCCTCCATTGGCGCCAGCAACAGGGGGAATTCGCCGAGCTCGATATCGCGGATCTTGACCATGCGGGTAGAACAACGAAATTATTGGGAAAGTTGGTCGACAAGGACCAGGATGGTGATGATGGCTGTGGTCGCCGCCAGCGTATCCCGCAGGGCGACGGACCAGTCCGCTTTTCGCTCCGACTTGACCTTTTGTGGCTTTTGTTTTTTCGGGCCGACATAGACGGTCGATCCCCGCTCCACCTTGGGGTAATGCCGGAAAATGAAGCCGTTGGTCTTCCTGACCCGGCCATCCGCATACTGGACACGGATCCGGGATTTGGAGCCCCGGTCGCTGACCCCGGCGGCGAATTCATCGACATAGTACTTCGCGCTGCGTTCGCCGCGGAAAGCCACGGACACCGAGCGCTCGCCGGTCAGGAAGTCTTCTGAGTAGGCCTCGTTCAAATTGACAAATCCGGTAAGCGTCACCAGGTCGCGGCTCTTGGGAATTTCGATCAGGTCGCCGTTGAGCAGCACGATGTTCGAAGGGGAATGCGGATTGCGCAGCACCTCGACGAGATCGATCACGACCAGGCCGATCGAATCGCTCTCCCGGTAGAGCCTGGCGCCTTCCGGGAAAGCCCGGCCGTTGAGGCCGCCTGCCCGATCCAACAGGTCGGATAAGCGCTCCTTGTCCTTGAGGATCGCATAGGTCCCCGGATACTTGACCTCCCCCTGCACCAGGACCGTCTGCTGCAACTCATATTCCGGGATACTGCGCACATAGACATGGTCGAATGGGGCGAGGCCCATGCTTTGGTCATCTGTCATCGCCTGCTCCGGCCCGCCCGGCAATGCCGTGGTAATGAGGTTGATCTTGAGGCTCTGGCCCGGCTTGTATTCGGGACGCGCCACGTCGATCCGGGAATAATCGGCGTCATACGTGAATCCGCCGGCGAGGTTGACGAGGTCGGCCAACGACATGTCAGTCCCATAGGCGTACTCGCCGGGATTGCGCACCGAGCCAAAGATCGACACGGTCAACGCATCCCGCCGAAGCGTCTTGTTGAATACGCGGAGCTGGTCCCCGGAACGGATCAGGACATTGGCCTTGGAATCAGGTTCCTTCAGCGCCTTGTCGATGTCGACCGGGATGTATTCGATCGTCTTGGGTTCTCGCGGGTCATTCCGGAAAATGTACGCCGCGTCGGCCGCATCGAGTGCCAGCCCGCCGGCCATCTGGATGGCGTCGCTTACGCGAACCCCACCGTCGGGATTGAAAGGAAAGACCTGGGGTGCGCGGACGGAGCCAACCACGGAAAATCGGGCCTCGGAGGCATACGTCTTCAGGCTGAGGACTTCAAGTTGGTCACCGCGTCCCAGGATGAGGTCGGCATCGCTGCCGGGCCTCGCCATTGCGTCCTCGATATTCACGAATTGATACCGGTATGTGCCATCGGCATTGTACCGCAGCAGATAGGCGAAGTCCAGCCGGGCCTCGGGCCGCAAGACGCATTGGTTCAGCAGTTCGACCAGCCGGAAATTCTCCCGCCAGGCGTACTCGCCCGGGAATCCGACCGCACCCTTGACCGCCACGATGTTCTCCGCTTCGGTCTCCACGGCGCGAATGCTCACCACATCCCCGTTGAGCAGGACATAATCGCCGCCCGATGCCGACAATTCGCGGAGGTTGACGTTGGCCACGATCCGCCGGTCCTGCAGGTAACGCGTCACTTGCACATCGGTGAGATAGGCGTTCGCCTTGGCGCCACCGGCATACTCGACAAGCCTGGACAGATTATCGCCCTCGAGGAGTTCATAGGCCATCGGCCGGATGACCGCTCCGCGGATCTCCACCACCTTGCGCGCGACGGGCACATGGATGTAGTCGTTGTTCTGCAGGAACACATCCTTCGCCGCTGCGGGATTGCGCATGAATTCGTACACGTCGACCGGGATCGATTGGTTGCCGCGGATGATCCGGATCTCCCGCACCGAACCAACATCGGTCGGTCCGCCCGCGGCAGCGATGACATTGTAGACGGTGTTGATGGCCGGCAGCGTATACGAACCGGGCGTCTTCACTTCCCCGAAGACGTTGACAGTCATCAGCCGGGCCTGCTGGAGAGTGACTTGAAATTCATCCCGCGTCACCATGTACACCTGGCTGTAACGCTGGTACAGCAGTACGCGGGCCTCGGCCAGCGAAAGGCCGCGCACGAGGATCCGGGGCATGCGCTCCGGGTTAATAAAACCATCCTGGCCAACCTGGAGAATGTGATCGAATTGCGAGCGGCCGAAGCCGATGATCCCGAGTTTATCGCCCGCGCCCAGGATGTAATTGTCGGGCGGCACGAGGTCGTCGGATCGTTGATACACATCGACAGTCTTGTTGGAAAAGATGGCCTGGCCAAACACCTGAAGTTTGGGGACGGGTGTGTCCTGGGGCATGACGACAAGCACCGTGTCCGCCATGGGTTTCTCCCGGGGCACAGGCAGCGGACGCGTGGGTTTCTTTACGGGAAAAGTATCGACCTGGCGCTCCGTCTTGCGCGATTCCGCCTCGATCTCCTCGATGACGGCGAGCACCTCCTGCTGGAATTGCGCCATGCTGTCCGGGTTGATACTGTCCGGATCGAAGCCCTTGCGGAGTAGCCGGGCGCGGAGCGTGTCTTCCGGGATGCCCCGTTCGGCGAGCAGCATGCGGGCCTGGGCCTCGTTGATCTGCTGGCCCAGGACAGGCGCCATGCCCGCCAGCATCCAGAGCGAGAATGCCAGGAGGACCGGGCGGATCATCCGGCCGGGCAGCGAGGTCTTCCAGCCGGCCTCGGTGCTGATCGTCGGCTCCGCCTTCTGCTACGCGGTCTATCAGGCCTTCACCCGCAAGGTGGCGGGGATCGACCGGCCCGAGACCTCGGTGATGTATTCCGCGCTGATCGGCACGCTGGTGATGACCTGCGTCGTGCCCTTCGTCTGGGTCACGCCGACCAACCTGCCGGATATCGCGCTGCACCTCGCGCTCGGCTGCCTGGGCGCGGGCGGGCATTGGTGCGTGGCCAAGGCGATGACCTACGGGCAGGCCAATGTCATCTCGCCCTTCCAGTACTGGCAGATGATCGGCTCGGTGATCGTGGGCTACATCATTTCCGGCCTGTTCCCGGACGGCATGACCTGGCTGGGGGCCGGGATCATCATCGCCGCCGGCATCACCATCGCCAT
>CAYMLN010000312.1:0-3878 GCA_964391045.1 uncultured Saprospiraceae bacterium | reverse complement strand
TGAGGTGGGCGAGCGGGGCAAGGTCGCCCGAAGCGCCGAGCGACCCCATCGACGGGATGACCGGAAGGATATCGTGATTGTGGAGGTGCAGCAAGGCTTCGATAACCTCGGGACGGATGCCCGAATAGCCCTTGGCCAGGCTGAGGATCTTGAGCAGGAGGGTGAGCCGGATGACCTGCGGGGGCGTGCCGCCGCCCACGCCGCAGGCATGCGAGCGGAGCAGATTGATCTGCAGGTCCCGGAGGTGTTCGGGGGAAATATCCACGTTGTACATCGACCCGAAGCCGGTATTGACTCCGTAGTATCGCCGGCCGGGCACTTGGATCAGGGCATCCATGGCCTCCCGGTTGGCCCTCACGCGGTCGAGGACATCGCGGTGCAGATATAGGGGGCCGCCCGACAGGCGGATGGCCGAATCCACGCCCAGCGTTTCGCCGGCATAGGTGTATGCGTTCATGGCCTAAAAATACGCAGCCCGCGCGCGGTGCGTTAAAGTGCCTTACCGTCGCGTTAATTCCCGGTTAAGGAATGTCACGTATATATGGAAATCAAATGCGTTTTTTCCTTACAATGAGTTATTTGTTGGTTCGCAACGGCATGCGTGCGGGATTCCGCCAATGAAACTTTGCGCGCCTACTACGCGTCTTCATGCTGACAGCCAAGCCAATAATTCAAGTATTTTTGGCGTCTTTACCGGGAAACTCAATCGTCTCATAATGAAGAAATTCCTTTTTCCCCTTATGCTGCTTGCGGGACTGCTCATCGCTCCGTCGCTGAGCGCCCAGCGGATCGCCATCGTGGACATCACCCGGGTGCTGGAAGAAATGCCCGACTATCAGGCAGCCCAGCAGGAGCTGGACAACATCGCCGCGACCTGGCGCCAGGAGATCGCCAAGGAGTATGACCAGATTAAGGCCATGTACAACAAGTACCAGGCGGAGCAGGTCCTCCTGACCGAGGATGCGCGCCGCAAGAAGGAAGAAGAGATCATGGAACGGGAGAAGCAGGTGCGGGAAATGCAGCGCGAGAAGTTCGGCCCCGAGGGCGCTCTTTTCCGTAAGCGCCAGGACCTGGTCCAGCCCATCCAGGAGCGTGTGTACGGGGCGATCAAGACCTACGCCGAGGATCGGGGCTACGACTTCATTTTTGACAAGGGCGGCACGAGCGGCCTGATCTTCTCCAATGCCGAGTTCGACAAGACGGAAGACATCATCCGCGTCGTTACGAAATAGCGGGTTTTCCCTACTTTTGCACGCTTTAATTTGACAATCAATCTATTTCAAGAAATGAAACCAACCGTTAAGCTGGTCATGGCCGTGTTGTTCGGGAGCCTGATGTCGCTCAGTGCGACGGCCCAGAAATTCGGCTATGTCGACTCCGGCATGATCCTCGAAGGCCTTCCGCAGGTCAAGGAGGCCGAATCCAACCTCGAGGCCCTCGGCAAGCAGCTCCAGGCCAAGGGGCAGAAGATGATGGAGGACTTCCAGATCAAGTACCAGGATCTCGAGAAACGCGTCCGCGAAGGGGATATCACCCCGAAAGAGCAGGAGACGCAAGTCGCCGCCCTCAAGGAGGAAGAAGGTAAGATCATGCAGTACGAGCAGGAAATGCAGGCTCAACTGGCCGCCAAGCGCGACGAACTGCTCGCGCCCATTCTCGAGCAGGTGCGTACGGCCATCCAGACCGTTGCAAAGGAAGGGGGTTATTCCTATGTCTTTGACGGCAGCCCGGGCGTCGGCGTGCTCTTGTATGCGGACGAGACGACCAACCTGACTGACATGGTCAAGAAGAAACTGGGGGTACAATAACCCTGCAACATCAAGGCAAATGAAAGAGCCGGTCCAGTTGGGCCGGCTCTTTTGCGTTTTGGCCATACCGCAGAGGCATGTGGTAGATCGCCAGGTGCCTGGCGCCAGGGTCACGCGTCCGAGCCCGACGAGGTATCCGGATCCTTGAGTTTCTTATCCTTCACCTTGCGGTTCAGGAAGGCATTGAGCTTGTCCATGTCGATGGTGGATTCCATTTCGCCAAAGGCGTTCACCTTGATGTCGAAGCCCTCCAGTTCGCCGTGAAAGGTGGCGGGGGTTTCCGGGTCTTGCCCGGGCTTGTTCGGTTTTCGCTTGGCCATGGAACGGAAATTACGCCGAAGGCATGAATCGGTCGGCCAGTTGCCGGATGCGGCTCACCGTCCGGTCACGGCCCAGCACATCGGCGATGCCGAAGACGTCGGGTCCCTGGACCGCGCCGGTCAGGGCTGCCCGCAGGATGGGCATGACCTGTCCCATTTTCAGGTTGGCCGCCGAAAGGGCGTCCTTGAGCGCCGCGCCATTCGCGCCGGCGTCAAACGTCGGTGTCGCGGCCAGGTGGTCGGCAAATCCGAGCAGGAATGATCCTGTCTCCGCGGACCACTTCTTCCGGATCTCGGGCTCAGCATAGGACAGCGCATCCTCGAAGAAGTACCGCCCTTGGGCCACGAGGTCGGTCAGGCGCTGCAAGCGCGGCTGCAACAACGTGAAGACCGCTTGCAGGTCCGCATGGCGGCTGTCCAGGCCGGCATCGGCCAGCATCTGCCGAAGCCGCGGTTCAGCCTCGGCAAAGGTGATCCGATGCACATATTGCTGGTTGAACCACAGTGCCTTTTCGTAGTCGAATCGCGCACCGGCCTTGTGGATCCGTTCGGGGTCAAAGGCCTCGATGAGTTCCTCGATCGTGAACAATTCCTGCTCGGTGCCCGGGTTCCAGCCGAGGAAGGCGAGGAAGTTGATCACGGCCGCGGGCTCGAAGCCGAAGCTGTCGAAGCCATCGATCGCCGCCTCGGGATCGTCAGACGGCCAGGCGAGCGGAAACACGGGGAAACCGAATTTGCGGCCGTCGCGCTTGCTCAGTTTCCCCTGGCCGTCGGGCTTGAGGATGAGCGGCAAGTGGGAGAACGAGGGCATTTCGTGTTCCCAGCCAAACGCCCGGTACAGGAGGACGTGGTGCGCGGTGCTGGGTAGCCATTCCTCGCCGCGGATCACGTCGGTGATCCCCATCAGCCGGTCGTCGACGACATTGGCGAGGTGGTAGGTCGGATAGCCGTCGGCCTTGAGGAGGACCTTGTCGTCAAGCTCGGTGGTGTCGAATGTCACGTCGCCACGGACAAGGTCGCGGATGAGGATGGTGGCGTTAGGATCGACCTTGAGGCGGACGGTATACGGAGCGCCATCGTTCACCAGGCGTTCGGTCTCCGCTTCAGGCAGGGAGAGGCTGTTGCGCATTGACATCCGGACAGCGGCGTCATACTTGGGCGTGGCGACGCCGCTGTCGGCCAGGCGCGCGCGCATGGCCTCGAGTTCTTCAGGCGTATCGAAGGCGATGTATGCCCTGCCGGCCCGGACTAGCTTGTCGGCGTGGTCCTTGTAGATGGCGGTCCGCTCCGATTGTCGGTAGGGTCCGTGCGGTCCGCCCTGTACCGGTCCTTCGTCGGGCGTGAGCCCCAGCCAGTCGAGCGATCGCAGGATATAGTCTTCGGCGCCCGGGACGTAGCGGGTCTGGTCCGTATCTTCGACGCGGAGGATGAAGGTCCCGCCTCGTTTTCTGGCCAACAGGTAGTTATACAAGGCCGTCCGGATCCCGCCGATATGGAGGGCACCGGTGGGGCTGGGCGCAAATCGCACTCGGGTCATCGTGTATGGATTCTTTGCGGGATTTTTCGGGGTCACGCAGCGAAAGGACAAAACCGGACGTTTAACCGACGATCCCCCCGAAAAACGCCAGGCTGAGCGACAAAGATAGCAGCCATTCCTCAACCGCCTCTCCCGACCAATTCCATGTATCTCGTCCACACACCGAATTATGTCCAGGCGCTCTTTCCCGGCCTGGTCTGGCGGATGCCGGGC
>CAYMLN010000311.1:322-3885 GCA_964391045.1 uncultured Saprospiraceae bacterium | reverse complement strand
TACCGTTATCCGTTATCCGTTATCCGTTTACCGTTATCCGTTCGCCGTTATCCGTTATCCGTTTGCCGTTTCCCGCTCGCCTTTCATGATCAACATTGCTTCAACCGGAACCGCTTAGCTTTGCAACCGACAGCCCATAAAACATTATCGTGACCCAACGCAACGACTGGAACATCGGCGAACGCGGCGCGGCCATCCGCAAGGAGCGCCCGGAGCGCGCCGTCCTCATCGGCGCGATCGTCCCCCCGAACACGGAGGAGAAGATCACCGAATACCTCGACGAACTCGAATTCCTCGCCGGGACGGCGGGGGCGGAGACCGTGAAGCGCTTCACGCAGCGGCTCCAGAACCCCGACCCGAAGACCTTCATCGGGTCCGGCAAGGTTGCGGAGATCGGCCAGTACATCGAGTCGCACGACATCGACCTCGCCATCTTTGACGACGACCTCACCGGCAAGCAGACCAACATCCTCGAGAAGGAGTGGAAGGTCAAGATTGTCGACCGCACGAGCCTCATCCTCGACATCTTCGCCGCGCGGGCGCAGACGGCGCAGGCGCGCACCCAGGTCGAGCTCGCGCAGATGCAGTACCTGCTGCCGCGACTGCGCGGCCTGTGGACGCACCTCGAGCGCCAGCGCGGGGGCATCGGGATGCGCGGCCCCGGGGAGATGGAGATCGAGACCGACCGCCGGATCGTCCGCGACAAGATCGCGCTGCTCAAGAAGAAGCTCGAGAAGATCGACATGCAGAACATCACGCAGCGGAAGAACCGGGGCGAGCTCATCCGCGTGTCGCTGATCGGGTATACCAACGTCGGGAAGTCAACGCTGATGAACGTCCTGAGCAAGAGCGAGGTCCTGGCGGAGAACAAGCTCTTTGCCACGCTCGACACGACGGTGCGCAAGGTGGTCCTCGGCACGATGCCTTTTCTCCTAAGCGATACGGTCGGTTTCATCCGCAAGCTGCCGCACCATCTCGTGGAGAGTTTCAAGTCAACACTCGACGAGGTGCGGGAAGCCGACATCCTCCTCCATGTCATCGACGTCGCGCATCCGCAATACGAAGACCATATCCGCGCGGTGCACCAGACGCTGCAGGAGATCAATATCGACCCGAAGCCCACGCTGATGGTGCTCAACAAGATCGACCAGTACCGGCAGCGCAACTACGACGCCTTCCTCGACGCCGACATCAAGGGCCAGATCGAGTACGAGCTCCAGGACCGGCTGCGCAATGAATACGGCCAGGACACGGTGCTCGTCTCCGCCGCGACGGGGGAGAACATCGACATCCTGCGCGAGAAAGTCGGCGAGCTCGTCCAGGTGGCCTATGAGGCCCGCTATCCGTACCGCACCAAAGAATGGTAACCCGCATGTCCGCACAAGCATACATCCCCGATCCGGCGATCACCGAACGCTACGCCCGCCTGTTGCTGCACTACTGCCTGGAGGCGAAGGAAGGCCAGAAGCTTTTCGTGTCGAGTTCGACGCTGGCTGAGCCGCTGCTCCAGGCCCTCCACCGCGAGGCGGTGAAGACCGGTGTCGCGGTCGAGTACGACCTCGCGTTTGCCAACAAGAGCCGCATCCTCTGGGAAGCGGCCGGCGAGGCGGCGCTGCGGCAGGAGCCCGTGTTCCATACGTATGCCATGGAGCACTTCGACCTCTTCCTGACCGTGCGCGCACCGCATGACCTTTACGAGGACATGGCCGCGACGGGCGAACAGAAGAAGATAAGGGCCACGGCGACAAAGCGTGCGAGTGAATTGTTCTTCCAACGCACGGCCGACAAGTCGCTCGTGCGGTCGCTGTGCCAGTGGCCGACGCAGGCTGCGGCCGATGCGGCGGGCATGACGCTGGACGCCTATGCGCAGTTTGTCTTCAATGCCTGCCGGCTCGACGAACCTGATCCCGTCGCCGCCTGGCTCGACGTGCGGAAGAACCAGCAGGTTGTCGTTGACCGCCTCAACCGGGCCGACCACATCACCTATCGCAACGCGAAATCGGATATCTCGTTCCGCGTCAAGGACCGCATCTGGATCAACAGCGACGGCCGGGCCAACATGCCGTCGGGCGAGGTCTTCACCGGGCCGATCGAGGATACGGTCAACGGGGTGGTGCATTTCGATTATCCCTCCGTGTACGGCGGGCATGATGTGAAAGGCATCACACTCACCGTCAAGGACGGCGAGGTCGTAAAATGGGAAGCCGAGGAAGGGCAGGCCGTGCTCGACCAGATCTTCGCCATCGAAGGGTCGCGCTATTTCGGCGAGGTGGCCGTAGGGACCAACTACCGGATCCAGCGGACCACGCGCAACATCCTCTTTGACGAGAAGATCGGCGGGAGCATCCACATGGCCGTCGGCCAGTCCTATCTCCAGACCGGCGGGAAGAACAAATCGGCCGTGCACTGGGACATGATCGCCAACATGAAGGACGGCGGGGAGATCATCGCCGACGGCGAGGTGATCTACCGGGACGGGCATTTCCTGTTTGCGGATCTCTGATTTTTTCACCACTGATACCACAGATTGCCCCACAGATAACCACAAATTCACTTGTCATCACAATGACAATCCGTGTGAATCTGTGTAGAAATCTGTGGTATCTGTGGTAAAAAAAGGAGGAGTCAACTGAACTCAAACCGCCCGAAGACCCCTGGCCTTACCGTCACCTCCAACACCCCCCGCCCGTATTCGGTCACATCCGCCCCCAGCCCCGCTTGCCACCGGCCTTTCCTGATGCCGACGCGCCCGCGCTGCGTCAACTGAAACGGATCCCCGGCACGAAAAGGGAAGGTGTTGACCAGCTCCAGTTGCAGGAACAGGTCCAGGTTTTCGGAGATCTTCGGGGTGCCGCGGAGGAGGAGATACGCATCGAGGCCGCTGCCGGGCGCAACCTCCGCGATGCTCCACGCAAAGAGCGTCAGCCGCTGCTTGATATTGACATATTGCACGCCTGCCTTCACGGTGCCGCCGGCGTTGAGCACCTGCATGACCGCGACGGGCGCGAAGCCTTTCCATGCCGGGGCATTATACGAGAACGCGCCCGTGAAGCCGAAGGAGGGGCCGATCCCTGCCGTCTCCTGCCGGTAGTCGACCAGCGCCCGCGTCCGGTTGAAGAAGAGGAATCGTCCGTTTTCGCCCGCCCCGTTCCGGAAATACTTAAACATCATGACGTCGATAGACACCTTGTCCTTTGCGGTAAAGATCTCGAGGGGGATCTGGGCGTGGAGGCGGCCTGACGCCATGAGCAGCAGGACAGCGATGCAAGAGGCAGTGTAATATGGAAAATGGCGGATGGGCATTCCGCAAAGTTTCGGCACCGGGTGTCGACAGGCTATATGCTTACCTGAAAGGGCTATACTTTCGAAAAGGTGAGTGTCTGGTGAATTGGTCGTTATCCGGCAGTCGGTCTCCCGTTTATTTCGCACGGAGATCACGGAGCTTAACCAGGGTTCAGGTCCATTTCCCTGGAGATGGCCATTGGTGGGCGTTTGCCGTTGACCGTTCGCCGTTGACCGTAATTTTCCGGCACATTACACATTACACAGTTACCAACCCTTGA
>CAYMLN010000311.1:0-312 GCA_964391045.1 uncultured Saprospiraceae bacterium | reverse complement strand
TCATGCACAGATTCACACGGATTGACTTTGCGATGACAAGTAAATCTGTGCTTATCTGTGTGGCAATCTGTGGTATCTGTGGTTAAAAAAGAGATCTATTAAGGATGCTTATGTCCTGATAATCAGCATGGCGCATTCCAGGCCAGCACGGTGTTTAGAATTCATCTTGACAATGCGCTGATTTGTAAGTAAAATCCTACAACCCTGTTTCCGGAAAATGTTCTTTTTTGCATGCGGTTCTTCACTGCCCAAGATCACCCCGCCGGATGACAACGGTCATTGACGCGCGATACAATGAAGGACATCTTTGAC
>CAYMLN010000310.1:2859-3885 GCA_964391045.1 uncultured Saprospiraceae bacterium | reverse complement strand
CAAGCCAACAATGGAGAGACCCATTGAAGGTGCCTGGAGAGGGATAAGTAAGGCTAATGTACGACACGGCGGGCAACCGCACAAATTGGAAAACCCCCGCTCGTCCGAATTCCGGGCACTTTGTACCTTGAAGCCATGATCGTTTTAAACCAAGCGCAAATCCGGGCGTGGGATGCCTACACCATCGCCAAAGGCACGCCCGCGATCCAATTGATGGAGCAAGCGGCATCGGCCGTCGTGGAAAAGATCGACCTGATCATGGGGGACGAGGACCAGGAGGTCCTGATCCTATGCGGCAACGGTAACAACGGGGCGGACGGACTGGCCGTCGCCCGTCTTTTGGCCGAAATGGAATACCTCGTGGACGTGGTGGTCAACCTGGAAGGCGACCATACGCCGGAATGGAAACAGAATTATGAGCGGTTGCTCTCCGCCGACCCCGAACAGGTCAACATCCACACGTCCTGGGACCCGGAATCGATCGAGCTCAGCCCGTCGGGCACGGTCATCGACGCGATGTTCGGCACAGGATTGTCCCGGCCGCTGGACGGCATCTGGCTAAAAATGGCCGAGTGGGCCAATGAACAGGACAACCTGACCATCGCCATCGACATGCCGTCCGGGATGTACGTCGACAAGCCCGCCGACGGCATCGTCATGTATGCCGACCTCGTACTCGCGTTCCAGTGCCAACGCCTCGCCCTGCTCATGCCGGAGAGTGAATCGTATTATGGGGAATCGCTTGTCTTCCCGATCGGCCTGGCCGAATCCTTCCTCCTCGACCATGAGATCCACTCGTTTGAATTGTCCCATTACTACCTCCTGCCCTTCCTCAACACGCGCGGCAGGTTTAGTCACAAGGGCGATTACGGCCACGGACTCCTGATCGCGGGCAGCGTGGGCAAGGCCGGCGCGGCGGTACTCGCGGCCGGCGGCGCAATGCGATCGGGCATCGGCTTGCTGACGCTTCACGTTCCGCAGCGCCTGTACCCGATCGTCCAGATCGGCATACCGGAAGTGATGGTC
>CAYMLN010000310.1:0-2849 GCA_964391045.1 uncultured Saprospiraceae bacterium | reverse complement strand
CAACTTCGAAGGCCGCATCGCGGCGCTCGGGATCGGGCCGGGCCTGGGCACCGATCCGAAGACCCGCGACGGACTCGCCCGGCTGTTCGATATGGACCTGCCGGTCCCGATGGTCCTCGACGCGGACGCCCTCAACATCCTGGCCCTGGACAAGACCCTCCTGGACAAGGTGCCCGACGGCTGCATTCTTACGCCCCACCCCGGCGAATTCGACCGGCTGTTCGGCGAACACGAAGATCATTTCAGTCGCTACCATACGGCCATCCGGGAAGCTGTGGCGCGCCGGATCAACATCGTCCTCAAGGGTGGCGTGACCATCGTGTGCCAGCCCAACGGTGTCAGCTTCTTCAACGTGCGCGGGAATCCAGGCATGGCTACGGCCGGGACCGGCGACGTGCTCACGGGCGTGATCCTCGGCCTGCTGAGCCAGGGCTATCCGTCCGACGTGGCGGCGCTCATGGGCGTCTACCTGCATTCCACCTCCGGCGACCTCGCCGCAAAGGAGATCGGCATGGAAACCATGATCGCCGGCGACGTCATCGAATTCCTGGGTGACGCCTTCGACGAACTGCGGCATGCCGGGATGCCCTACCCGCCCGAGGACGAGGATGCGTAAACTGGCCGTACTAACCGGCGCGGGCGTCAGCGCGGAGAGCGGCGTCCGCACCTTCCGTGACGCCGGCGGCTTGTGGGAAGGCCATCGCATCGAGGATGTCGCGACGCCGGAGGCCTGGCGCAGGCAACCCGCGATTGTCCTCGATTTCTACAATCAACGTCGTCGCCAATTACTTGATGTCCGGCCCAACGCAGCCCATATGGCCATCGCCGAGGCGGAAAAGGACTTCGATGTCACCGTCATTACGCAAAATGTCGACGACTTGCATGAGCGGGCCGGCAGCACCCGGGTCATCCACCTCCACGGTGAACTGCTGAAAGTCCGGAGCACCGGTGATGAACGACTCGTCTATGAATGGCGAGCGGACCTGGTCCTTGGTGACAAATGCGAAAAAGGCTTCCAGCTCAGGCCGCACATCGTCTGGTTCGGCGAAATGGTGCCGATGCTCGAACACGCCATCCCCATCGTCGCAGCAGCGGACGCCATCCTGGTGGTCGGCAGCAGTATGCAGGTGTATCCGGCCGCCAGCCTGGTGGGTTTTGCGCGCCGGGATGCACGCATCGTCTATGTCGACCCCGATCCCAAGCTGAACCATGAGCTCGCCATGCGCGCCGACCTGGCCATCATCGCCAAGCCGGCATCCGAAGGCGTGCCGGAAGCCATGCAGGTACTCATGGCCGGAAACCGCTGAGCCCTACTCCACCTTCCCGATCGGCCTGAATACCGGCAGGGCTTTCGCCTGCACGAACGCCTTGAATGCCGACCAGTCGGCCTCCACGAATGCATTGACGTCCGATACCGCCTTGTCTACGCGATCCCGCACCTGGCCAAGCATGTTCGATGCATTCGGCCCCGGTGCGCCAGGCGATGTATTTAGATAAGACGATGTGGAGAAGAGTTCGCTCATGACATTGGTCTCCCGCGTGATGCCCTTGACATCTTCTGGCTCCATGAACGCCCGTTCAAGTTCGCCAAGCTTTTTCGAGATCTCTTTTTGCTTGTCCTTGATCGCGGTCTGCACCGAGTCCGGGGCGTTCGCCGTCAGCGTCTCCACGGTTCGGATATCCTTGCGCACATCCTGCAGGGCCTTGAAGGCCGACTGGGCACGACCCACTGTTGCATAGAGCGTCTCGATCGCGTTATTGCGGGCAGCGAGATCAGCGGCCGTGATGGGGAGCCGCGGATCGAGCGTAACGCCCACCTCCACGGAATCCCGATAAGGTCCGTACGCGGCCAGGATCTTGTACGTGCCTGGCATGACATAGACGCCGGAGGGATCGTCCGCATCCTTGCCGGGCTCGCTGCGCGAGGGGAAGCGGATACCCTTCGCCCGCATGTCCCAGCCGAGGCTGTTCCAGCCTTCCTTGAGCCTGGTGTTGATGTACCGGATCGTGTCGCCACTTGCATCCATGACATAGACCTTCATGAGCTCCTTATCGATGTTGACCGCCGGTGCTTTCCGGCTGGTCGTATCGACTGACGCCGCAAATGGTTCGGCCGGCTTTTTCTTGTTCCCCTTCTTGCCCTTGTCATCCTTGACGTCGTCCGCAACGGCCGGCTTGGCGGCCGGCGGATCCGCCGGCTTCAGGTACACCGGTATCCGGATGCCGGGAAAGCGGTTGTCTCCCTTGAACTCACCGTCGGCGGCGAACCGTATCCCGTCGACTGAGCGCATCTGGGCCTGAACGCCATCCGGCGCATCGAAGAGCACAAAGGATTTGTTCAGTTTTCCAGGTTCACGCGCCAGCTCGCGAAGCGGAAGCAGGTTGTCGAGCACCCACAGCGAGCGACCAAAGGTGGCGATGGCCAGGCTGTGGTCCGTTGCATGGATCTTCAAGTCCATAACCGGGACATGCGGGAAGGTCTTGCCCGGAACACGCGCCCAGGATTGGCCTTTGTTGAGCGAGATGTAAAGCCCATCGTCCGCGCCCATGAAGAGCAGTTGCGGAACGACCGGATCCTGCACTACACATTGGACAAAGCCAGTTATGCGGAACGATGCGGTGGGTACATTCGCCAGGTCCTGCCATGTCGCGCCGTAATCGGTCGTGTGAAAAAGGAACGGTCGCCAATCATCGCGCCGGTAATTGTTGACGACGACGAACGCCTCGCCGGCCTGATGCGGCGATACTTCAACCTGGGGGATCCACGCACCCTTCGGGCATCCGGGTAGGCGGTCAGCCAGGTTGGTCCAGCTTTTCCCGCCGTCGCGCGTGAGTTGCAGGTTGCCGTC
>CAYMLN010000309.1:0-3887 GCA_964391045.1 uncultured Saprospiraceae bacterium | reverse complement strand
CATGATCTCGTCATTTGACTGGATACGGTTGGGCTCGACCGACAGCCAAGTGGCGAAGCCACGACACATAAAATAGCGCCGGGTTTTAACCCGGCGATAGCGTAAGCAGGGGGATGCGTCGATCCCGTCGCAGCGGGATCGGTCCGGAGGATTCAATGTGCCCCATATGCTAAATAGCTTCTGCTCCTCCGGAGCTGCCTGGAGGGAGCTGAGGGCATCACGACCGGATGAAAACGCATTCTTGATTTTGTGACCGGGGTCAACCTCGACTAAAATCATTCTCCTTTAACAAACCGGCTCAAATACCTCCCCGATCTGCCGACCGCCTCGATCACATACACCCCTGATGGATACCCGGCGACATCCACCTGCATGATGTTTGCGTTGTTGTCCACCGGCCATATACCGAAATACATGGGCGTTCCTGAAAGCGTGCTGATCCGGACGACGAGATCGGATTCTATGCGTTCGGGCAACCGGATGGAGATCCGCTCCTTTGCGGGATTGGGCGAAATCGAAAGCGCGCGTATGTCATTCCGCAATGACGGACCAACCGCCGTGGTCACGGTGTCCGCCAGGAAGAGGCGGAAGGTGCGCAGCTCCTGGGCGCCGATGTGGTCCGACATGGCGCCCCCTGTAACGGTGACGGGAGCAATATCTGTTTCAACATGCGACGTGGCCATCGCGCCCGTTATGGGAAATGCCGAACGTACATGCAGTGCGGTACTGTCCGCCTGGTTCCACACTCGTGCGATAACGCCGTGACTGATCCCCTCCTCCGCAGGTTTGAGGCTCCAAAGCAACACATCCGGCTCATTGATGTGCAGCAGGCCAAATGAATCTGACGGGTACGGACCCGATCCCGTGATGAAGCCGGTCACGTAGGGATTCTGGTGTTCCAGCGACGATCGCATCGATCCCGTTTGGTCGAATGGACCAGCGTGCGGGATCAGGGAAAACCGATACGTGAAACGATCATCCCCGTCCTGGTTGTGGATACCCAGGTTGCCATACGCCACCTTCCCAGCGGCGAGGAAGCGGATCGTCGAACTTTCATGATCGAGCGTCTCGATCGAGCTCTCGCCCAGCTTGAAGAAGTGGGGGCCGAGGCTGGAGACCGTAATGCCGTGGTCTTCGTTGCCCACATGGACGAAATGCCCCACCGCCTGCCAGTCGTAGCGGGCGTTGCGCGTCGAGTAGTGTCCGCCGAGATCGTCGGGTTTGGCGAGGATCACGGCGCCGACCTCTTCGTGCCACACCGACGGCGAGGCCAACGTGTTGAATGGAAAGTCAAACGTGATCGTGGCGTTGGCCGGATTCTCATCGATCACATTCTCGATGTCGATGCGGTCGATCCCGGCATAAAGTGTGATGCGTTTCGTTTGACTATAAGGTTCGGGCGTCCATGCAAACACCGTCGTCGACACAGGTCCGGTATTCTCGAGAAAGCCGTTGCCCGATCCGCTGCCGACCCCGTTCGTGGCGTTGAGCAGCGATCCGACCACGTAATCCTGACCGTCGGCCTTATCGAGGACGCGGCCGATCCCGTACAGGGAAAAACCTACCCGGTAACGATCGCTGTCAAAAGCTGTGCCGAACGATAACTCCGCGGCGTTTGGCCTGGCGATCGGCATGCCGTCAACGATCTCATAAACCTTGTATCCGACTGAAGGAATGGACGAGGCCAGGATGCGCAAGTGTTGCACGCCCTGCCTGCGGACGAATTGCGATGGAACCTCTTCCCCGGTCGACAGGTCCACAACATGAACGGGATGAAGGCTGTCAAAAGGAATGTCGGCAATATCCGTGCGCGTCCAGCCGAGCGGGTTGAAGACGTAAAACCGGTTGCCTGTCCCTTCTGCATCGATCATGGCGGCAAGGGCTTCCCGGCTTCGGCCATAGAGCGTATCCACATAGCCGATGAAGTCAGCTGCCATGTCGCGCTGGAACTGCGCGCGGCCAAACGAGGCCTGCCCGTCATTGGTCCAGTCGTGGTCGTAGTATTTGCCGAGTGAGATCCAGGCGAGTTCGCGCATCGCGGCCAGGTCCTGAGCGAAGGAAGTGTCCTGCAGGGCCACCAGCGTCGCCATGGCTTCGGCGGCGCGCAGTTTTTCCGCGGCCCGTCGCACGTCGCCGGAGACCTGCGCCATCGTCGCCACGAGCAGGTCCCAGTCATTGCCTGTGGTCACGGTCTCAACCGGCAGGTCATCCCCGTGCCGGGCAATGAAGTCCTCGAAGAAGTCGATCTCGTTGGACACGAACACCTGCCGGCCCGCATCGCTGCGCGCCCGCGCCCGGTCGGGAAAGAAGTCGATGTAATTCTCAAAATCGTCCCATCCGTACCCGAAGGCGCCGGCCACGGTATAGGGATACTTGGTCGTCATGCATTTCTGCGTGAGATCCTCGATGGCGTCGTTGGGAAACCGGCATTCCGCATAGCCGCCGAGATGTTCGTTGTTGATCAGGTCGTACCATTTCATCATCACGCCCTTCCCGTCGCGGCCGCGGGCGTGATAGACCTCGTGCCGCCGGTCGTGAAAATCGAGATAGGGCGTCGAGCACGAGCACACGCCTTTCCAGGAATACTTCGCCCCCGCTCCGGCCCACAGGCTCGCGATGCCGAGCGGCATCGTCTGGTTTTCCATCATCACGGCGAGGTCGAGATCGAGGCCATATTTCCGTTCGAGATATCCACCGTAATACATGCTCCGGATCGCGATCTCGGCCGTTTGCGCGCCATACAGCGGGACGAGGTTATTGAACGGCACGCTGATGTGGCCGCTCCGGATCTTGTCGACCAGGCGCTGGAAGTCCGCCGGCGACTTAGCCTTTTCATATTCGTACACCCAGAGCAGGTTGTCGCAGTTGTACCGGTGCTGGTACGGCGCGGGCAGCGTGTCGTTTTCCGCCTCCATCAGCCCGATGTAATAATCGAGCTGGTTGACGAAGGCCTGCCGGTATGCCTCATCGTCGGCCGTCCAGAAATAATCGGTATGGTCGTCGTTGGCGATGTACAGGTGGAGGGGCTGGGCGGTGCAGGGCGCAGCCAGGGCCATGAGGGCGACGAAGAGCGGCGGAATTCTCATGTCCTTAAAGTACAACGTTTTTCAGGTGGGTTGTTTGAGGGTTGTGCCCTCAAACTTTGACTATGGTGACAAAATGTTTAGACAGTTTAGAAAGTTGAGACAGTTTAGCTCCGCATTTTCCTCTTCATCGATGGCCTCAACAATCTCCATGTTCTCGCCATTTGACTGGATACGGTTGGGATCGACCGACAGCCAAGTGGCGGATCGCCTCCGCCATTGGCTATGGCGATAAAATGTTGAGACGGTTTAGACAGTTGAGACAGTTTAGATCTGCTTTTTCCTCTTCATAGAGGACCCCAACAATTTCCATGTTCTCGACATTTGACTGGACAAGGTTGAGCTCGTCCGCCAATCAAGTGCCGTAGGCACGATTCATTCAATAGCGCCGGGTTTTAACCCGGCGATAGCGTACGCGGGGGGATGCGTCGATCCCGCCGCGACGGGATCGGAAGGATGATTCAATGTGCCCTATATTCTAAATAGCTTCCGCTCCTCCGGAGCTGCCTGCAGGTTGCCGAGGGCATTACGACCGGATGAAAACGTATTCTTGATTTTGTGACTGGGGTCAACCTCGGACCCACGCTTCAAACGATCCGAATGCTGCGAATGACACAGCACTCAAGTGGCGGATCGCCTCCGCCATTGGCTATGGCGACAAAATGTTGAGACGGTTTAGACAGTTGAGACAGTTTAGATCTGCTTTTTCCTCTTCATAGAGGACCCCAACAATTTCCATGTTCTCGACATTTGACTGGACAAGGTTGAGCTCGTCCGCCAATCAAGTGCCGTAGGCACGATTCA
>CAYMLN010000308.1:0-3902 GCA_964391045.1 uncultured Saprospiraceae bacterium | reverse complement strand
CATCCGGGCTCGAGCATGTTGGACCGCGCGTGCAAGAGCGCCGTTCCGTCCTTCGCGAGATACAACTCGAAGACAGGGCATTGGCCAAAACACGGCCCCCGGCTATAGCGGATGATCCAGTCCAACGGCACATCACCCACTTCGGAGGGTACGTTCTTCGGACTGCAGTGCCATGCGGACAGCAGCAGGCACGCGAGGAATACGGAGTGGCTTTTCATACGCACAAGACTCAATAGGAAACCAACTGGCGGACATACCGATGGCTTCCTGCAGTAATTCGAACGATGTAGACGCCCGCCGCACCGCGGCTCAGGTCGAGGAGATGTGTACTCGCCCGGCCCCACGATGCCCGACCGACCAACTTGCCGTCGATGCTGAAGACTTCGACCTCCTTGGTCATCGTATCCCAGGCCGGATGGTATGCAATGTACTTTCCTGAAGCGGCATCATGGCTCCAGACGAGGTCGTCCCACCATGCATCGGTATCCGCTACGACCGGCCGGCAGGGCCCATCGACAGCCAGTTCGGGATAATACGCATCCAACACGGTCCGCATCCGCATCGCCTGGTCCGGCGTGAACAACGCGAGGCAGCGGTCGTCGGTGAAATCCATGAAGTTCATGAACATATCGGGTGAACCGCAACTCTCCTTTTGTCCGGCCGGAAAACCATAATAGGGCCCGGCGGCATTCGGCGTATCGTCGATATCGTCGGTATCGTCGCAGGACGCATCGAGCCCGTCGCCCCATATATGCTTTAGGCCGAAGAAGTGTCCGGCTTCGTGCGTAAGCGTGTGCCCGCGCCCGAAGAAGACATTCGTTCCCGCCTCACCGATCGAACCGAAGTTGTCAAGGTGGATCACGATGCCGATCTCTTCGTCAAACGGCGCCATGCCGGGAAATGACGCGGAGCCGAGGAAGTCGCCGTACTCGGCCACCCAGATATTGAGATAGCGCGAGGGATCCCAGCCGGTCTTTCCGCCGAGTTGATCATAGTGCACGATATGCCGTCCTTCCTGCCCAATGCGAAGCGCGATGTCCGGTATGGTCGTGGACGTGTAGGTGATCCCGGTTGTCGGCTGACCATCAGGATCCGTTTGCGCGAGACAGAAGGAAATGCCGGCATCCGCGATGAGCGGGCGGAACAGTTCGGGAACATCCGCGATGTGCTCCCCCGCGCCCGCAAAATCCGCATTAAGCACGTCGAGCTGGTGCATGACCTGCGCCTGGCTCACCGGTGCGGCATCCGGCGGCGCCACAACATGGATGACCACCGGGATCACCGTAGGGCTGCGCCGAGTAATCGGAACGGTGTGGCTTGCGGCCGTGACCCGCGAAAGAAAGTCGGCGTAGCGGGAATCCGCATCATTCAGCCGGTAGCGCAGGTGGATGTTGCACGGAATGGGCTGTGCGCCGACATGTCCGGCCAGGAACAGCGCCAATGCCAAGGCCAACGAAATGCGCATGCCGCTAAAGGTAAGGGGAAAATCGGCCCGGGTCAGAAGCCGCCCGAGGTGTCGTAGTTGTTTCGCTGGTAGGGAAACTTGAGGAAGTCGAACGTGCCGGGCTTGACGCCGATGGAGAACGCATAGGTGCCGCGGACGGGCTGCCAGTTGAAGCCCAGCTGCCAGCAATGCAGGTCACGCGTGATGCCGACGTCCGGATAGGTCAGCTGCTTCGACCGGAAATCATAGCCCACGTTCCCGAAGTAGATCGACCAGTTGGCCGTCAGCCGCATGTTGCCCACCATGTTGATCGTATGCGTCGTGACAAGCGTAGTGTCCTTGCCCGGCCGGCCGTTGATCTGCAGGCCGAATTCGTGGCTGAGGCCGAAGTCCCCGATGAGGCCGGTGAAGGGATCCCGCCGGTCAGGTATCCGCTTAGGTACGGCCTGGCCCTCGCCGGATGTCTGGCCGTACTTCAACTTGCCCTTCTCGAAGAAGGCGATGATCTCGCTCACCCGGATGCGCGACGACACGCGGAGGCGGAAGTTATCGAAGCGCAGGGGACTCCCGTCGCTGTCCCAGTAAAACCGGTTGATCGGCCGGCCGTTGACGTCCTCGTCGTAAAACGAATAGGTCGCGCCGACGGTCACGGTCGAGATCCCCTTGAAGAGCCGTGTATTGCCCGAGATGTTGACCGGGCTGAACCGGAACGAATCCGCAGCCATGTTGTAGGAGCCGCCGACGCCGATGTTGTCGAAAAGCTTCAGGCGCTTCTCCGTGCTGTCCTTCTTGCTGAAATACTTGGCCTCGAAAATGTTGACAAAAGAATAGTTGAGGTTGGCCTGCGTGATGTCAAGCGGCCGGCTGCTGTAGAGCAGGTTGTCGAAGATGCTGTAGCGCTGCGTCGAGTCGGGATACGCCTCGCTGAACTTGACCTGTTGGTAGTAGCTGTCGGGCGACTTCGGGGTAAAGGACAACCCGATGCTGGGCTTGAGCACATGGCGGAAACCGCGCAGCCAGCCTTTGCCAAACCCGACGGTCCCGAATATCTGGGTGCTCATGTTGATGCCGGCGGTGACCGACCGGAAGGGCACGAAGCCGTTGGCCAGGTCGGATTCCACTTTACCGAAGCTCACGGTATCGGGCTGGATGATGAAGCCGCTGCTGTCGGGATACCAGATCGTGTCGTTCTGCACGAAATCCGGGTCGGCCGGATCGAAGACGAACATCCTGTCCTGCGTCTTGAAGTACCACGTCTCCGAATAGTCGACCGACGGCGTAAAGTTGAAGTACTTCAGCACGTTGAAGTTGAGGTTGGCGTTCATCTTGTGCTGCATGCCGTACTGCATGTTGGCCCAGGTGGACGAATCGAGCAGGGTGGTGTCCGTAGCCATGATCTGCGCGCGTCCCGATCCCGAGTACTGGAAGGCGATCTTCTCGTACCACTGCTCGGGGCCAACGCGCTTCTGGCGCTTAAACGGATAGATCCGGTTGAGGCGGAAATTGAGTTCCGGCGCGTTGATCGTGACCAGGTGCGACCGCGTGTTCTGGCTGTGGTTCATCGACACGTTGAAGGAGTATGGCTTCCCCGGGAAATTGCGGGCGTAGTTGAAGTTGGACGAATAGGAGTTGGTCAGCGCGCTCTCCGCGTCGTTGTAGTTGAGCGCCTCGAAGTTGTTGCTCTGGATATTGATGCTGCCGCCAAGGGTTTGGTTAGGGTTGGACTTCGGGTCCTGCGTGTGGTTGATGCGCAGCGAGAACGACTTCTCCGTTTGCTTCCGGTAATCGTTGGACGGCTCCGTCACGCGATAGGAATAGCGGAGATTGACGTTGCCCCTGAACTTGTACCGCTGGACATAGTTGATGTTGGCCCCGACGCCCCACGTGCCGTTGAAATAGATGTCCCCGAGCAGCCGGACATCGGCCCAGTCCGCGACCGGGAAGTAGTACCCGATATCGCGGATCCCGAAGCCGAGCTGCGGGGAGTTTTCATAGTCGCGGGGCAGGATGAGGCCGGCGCGCCGGGTCTCCGAGACGGGATAGAAGCCGAAGGGCAGCCAGACCGGCGTCGGGACGCCGAACAACTCGAGGTTGGAGGCGCCGACGACCGCGAGCTTGTCCGGGATCGTCTTCACCTTGGTCGCGCGGATGCCGAAATGCGGCGTAGGATGATCGCATGTGGTGATCAGGGCGCTGCGGGCATAGAGGATGTCGTCGGGCTGCCCGAGGAGCGGGTCCGCCGCGACAAACTTCGTGCGTTCGCCCAGGATATGCAGGTCGCCTTCCTTGGTGATCGCCTCGTAGATGTCCGGCTCGTCGACGGCGAACTCGACCGATCCTTGACGTGTGGGGATGTCGCAGCTCGTCGGGCCGGACGGCCCGTGGATCCTGAAGCCCCCGAGCTCGCTCCTGCCCCACGAGGGCGGCTGCGAGTCCCCTCCGGGCGGCACACCGACCT
>CAYMLN010000307.1:0-3903 GCA_964391045.1 uncultured Saprospiraceae bacterium | reverse complement strand
AGGACGCGCATTCGATAAAAGATCACGTTGCGAAGGTTCGGGTCCGCCCACGTATACGTCTGCGGGAACGTGCTGACGCCGCCCTTTGCATTGACCTCGGCGATCTGGGTAAAGCCGAAGCCCGTGTAAGACCGCTCGAGATAGAACTTCTTGCACTGGTACTCGAGGCCGGTCGTCCAGTTGATCGTGACTTCCTGGTCGTCCGTGTATTCGGCCTCGAACTCCGTCACGGTTGTGCGGAGGTCTCCCTCATACTTGAAGATCTCGACGTCGTCGATCGCGAAGCCTTGCGCCGGTTCCTCGACGTCAGTGCGGAAGACGAAGCGGAAGGCCACCTGTGCATTGCCGGCAAGGAAGCTGATATCGTTGGCATACTGTCGCCAGCTGAGCACGGCGTTGGTGAAATAGGCCTTCCCCTGCGGGAAACCGCCATTGGTCAGGTTGGCATTGAAGTAGTTGTACCACATCGGGTCCTCCCGGACACCCAACTGCTTCCACGTCACGCCAAGGTCGGTGGAGTACTCCACCTGGAGCCCGTCGTGCGGCGCCTGGATGGCCCACTTGCCGTAGAACCGGAACTGATACAGGCCGGGCTCGGACAGGTCGTACATCGGCGTGTAGAAATCCACGCGTGTATTGTTTTGGTAAAGGTTGTCATTAGGTCCGAGCACCCAGGCATTGGCTCCGCTGTTGGTACCGTCCTTGCCGGGCTTGTCGGACCGTCCGCGCTGGAGGCGCGTGCCATTGTGGTTCACGGCGGCAAAATGCTCCGGCGTCGCCTCGAAATCCCCGGCATATCCCGGCATGCCGGGCATGTAGGGCGCGGGCAGGTAGGGAAGCACGGCGATCTGCTTGGTCTGCTTCACTCCGCCGTTGATGGTCAACTCGATCGTATACGTGCCGGGCTCGGCATAGACATGCTCGACGACAGGGTCCGTCGACGTCGTGTTGTCGCCAAGGCTCCATGAGTAGCTTTGGGCATTGGTCGAGAACGAACCGTCAATCTTGACGATCTGGTCTGTGTAGGCAACATCCTGGGCTACGATCACGGCTGCCGGCGCCGAGAATACATCTGTGGTCAACAATCCACGGCCGTGGGTGCCGGCCAGAACAACCTTGTCGCTGTCGCGCAGCTGCAACTTGTCCACGCGAACGAAGGGCATGCCGTTGTCCGGGTTGGAGGGCACCCATTGCGTGTTTTCCCCGTCAACATCATCTGTCGTCCAGATGCCGGCATCCGTGGCGATCATCACCCGGTCATGATCGGCGGGGTCAAACATAGCCCAACCAACCGGCAAATCAGGCAGGTCCCCCTCGATCGATGTCCAGACTGCACCGCCGTCGTAGGTGACCCAGATATTGTCAAGGCCTGCACCGTAGTTGAACAGGCTGATCAGCGCATGATCAGCATTCAGCTCATCGATGTAAATACTTGACACGGATGCATTTCCCGGAAGGTCTGCGAAAACGGTACCACTAACTGCAAGCCCATCATGGGCGTTGTCCACCCGGATTACCTGTCCGAATTGTCCGCCGAAGTATACCCTGTTAGGGATATTCGGATCGGCCAACACCGCAGTTACGTCGATATTGCGTCCAGTAATATCCACAAGATCTGTACTGCCGCCAATCTTCCATCGGAAAAAATCTACCTCACCCGTTCCAGACTCGAAGACCTGTCCATAGAGGATATTGGCGTCATTGTCATAATCCGAGCGGTTGACGAAGTCACCGTCGATGGTCGTGCCAAAACCGAAACTTGCTCCGCCATTTGTGGAGAGGCCGTAATTACCGGTTTGCGAGGATACGATTTGGATATTTGGTTCATTCTGATCAATGAAACAAAACATGCCGTCACCACCCCAGGCGACCCGGGAAGGTGCCAGGCCAGGCTGCTCGATGATCAGGGAATTATTGTCCTGCGTGCCCCCTATGACGTAGGGGGAACCGGCTTCCGGATGGATGGCACAGGCGTAGAATTGGGTCGTAACGAATCCTTCGCTCTTATCGACCGCAGTCGAACCAAAGTCATCACTCAGCCAGATGCCGCCGTCGTTGCCGAACAGCACGCGGCCGGGCTTCTTGATGTCATAGGTAATGTTGTGATGGTCGACGTGCATTTCCGGCATCGTTACACGCCATGCTCCGCCCTGGGCTGTCCCCAGGGCGATGTCGACACCGCCGGCCAAGATGCGAAGGCAATTGGTCGGGTCGACGGCGATCTCCAGATCGTACCACGCCTGGCCATAGCCGCCATTAAAGATCGGCGGAACCCCCTTCTGTGACCAAGTATTCCCACCATCCGTGGTCACAGTGGTAGCCGAGCTAAACGCATTCACATTGCCGATGGCATAAATGACATCCGGATCTGACGGACATACCGTAAACTCCACACGGGTCAGATTCGTCGGAAAACCGGGTTTGCCCGTGCCGATGCCCACCCAGTCCCCGCGGTCGCCTGTAGTCGACTTGAAGATGGAGAAATCATCGGACGCGTAGAACGTATTGTTTACCGGGTGAAAGTATACGTCGTGGATGTCGTTGCTGCTTGAACCGGACAACCCTGAACCCAGTACTTTAAGCCAAGTCTGGCCGTTGTCGATGCTCTTCAGGAGTCCCCCGGTGGACGATGCGGCGTAGATGTCCCCATTGGGGTGTAAATACAACTCATTGATCGAATTGAAGACGCTCGAGGTTGTCGAAGGCATCTTTTCCCAGGTTTCGCCATCATCGGTCGATTTCCATATACCTGCCCCACGAACGCCATTGCTGCCGGTATAGCTTTCCCCTGTCGAAACATAGATCGTGTTGAGATCGTTGGGGTCCTGCTTAATGTCCGAGATCGCAAGTGACTCGAAGTAGGGGCTGAGCTTGATCCATTGCGGATCGTCCATCGTGATGTCCTCCGTGCGCCAAACGCCACCGGAAACACCGCCCACCCAAATGCGGTTGCGCGTGGGATCCTTTTCGTCGATCATGATGGCGCGTGTGCGGCCGCCGCGATTGTTGGGCCCGCGCTCGCGCCAAATAGCATCGGAAATAGATTGGTCACTCGACCGGTTATTGGCTTGGGCCAACAACCTTCGCTGTCCCTCCGCAATGGCCTTAAAACGCTTATCCTCTGGAACAACCCCGAGGTCAATATCCGAGTAGTGCCTTTTGGTAAATTCGATGGCGCCGTCGATGCGTTCCTGTTTCGTGAGTTTGTGGGGTTTCTCGTTGCGACCGGCGAGGGTGAGGACCACTGCTGCAACGACCAGCAGGAAAAAGGCGACAAAGGGAGCGAGTTTCTGCTTATGCATGAGTTGACGGTATCAATAGCGTTCGAAAGCGGGGTATGGGCGGTTGTTTTCCGGTAATTAACCCGGGCATCTTGGTAACAACCCCGGAAGGCCGGATGTTCCCCGTCCCGGAAAGGAAGCAGGGCGGTGTTTCATTTTGCCGGTCAAAAATAAGAAAAAGGCGTTCCCCGCGGTATCGCGAGGCCATGTCCGCCAGCTGACATTCCGTCGGAATCCCGGATAGCCCGCGCCGAACACAGGCCTCATTTCCGAAAACGTCGCAAATCGCTGACAAACACCCAGTTGCCATCCATATCAAGATAGCCTCCGTGCGGAAAGACGGGCAGGAAGACCTCGTCCCGGAACCTTTCGTTCTTGGCAATATCGGCCGGATAGCGGCTCAGGCGATTGTACAGCAGGATGCCCTCTGCCGAAAGGAGATCCCGCATGGCCTCCAGGGCCTCCGGCGTTTGGAGCGATTCCGGGATCTTGTCGCCCACGAAGACATCGCTGCAAATCAGGTCGTACTTGCCGCGGTGCCAGGTCAGGAAATCCGCCGCATCGGCGGTGAACACGTCGACCTGGATGCCCATCGGACGGAGCACATAGGTCAGGGCGAGGT
>CAYMLN010000306.1:0-3905 GCA_964391045.1 uncultured Saprospiraceae bacterium | reverse complement strand
CCGGCACCTCGCCAAGTTCGATGCCGGCCGCGAGCAGCTTGGCGCGTTTGGCAGGTGATGCGGAGGCGGGCAGGTAAACGGTGACGCGATGGCCGAAGATCTTTCCGGCGCCGGCGACAGCCAACCCGTGATTGCCGGTAGACGCGGCAACGATCCGTGAGCCCGTTGGGAGGCCGGACAGCTTGGCCAGGGCGCCGCGCCACTTGAACGATCCGGTGCGCTGATCCTGCTCGCATTTGAGCCAGGCAGCCGTAGCGTCATCGTAAATGACACGGGTTCGCACCAGGTGAGGTTCGAGACGCGGATAAATCCGGGAGGTCGCCGCAGAAAGTCCGGCCTTGTCAGGCATTGCGGTCATCAGGCCATGACAGGCACTTCGCCGGCGAAGATCGCGGCGAGTTGGCTGACGGCGAGGTCGATGTCGGCCTTTGTCGTGTAGCGGCTGAAGGAGAAGCGCACCGCCTTCCGGTCAGCCGGATGCCCGATCGCCTCGAGGACGTGGGACTGGGTCTCTGCCCCTGAACTGCATGCACTGCCGCCGCTGGCGCTGATGCCGGCGATGTCGAGGGACATGACCAGCATGTCATTGTGCTCGGAAGGCGGAAAGGAAACATTCAATACGGCATACAGGCTGTCATCGGGATGGCCGTTGAACGCGACACCCGGCACCGTCTCGAGGAGGCGCTGTTTCATGTGCGCACGGATGGCGGCGATCTGCGGGGCCTCCTCGACATAGCCGTCGTTGGCCAATTGCAGGGCTTTCGCGAGGCCGACAATGCCGGCGACATTTTCTGTGCCGGCGCGCATGTTGCGCTCCTGCGACCCGCCGTCGATCAGCGGCTTCATCCGCACGCGGTTGTTGATGTAGAGGAAGCCGATGCCTTTCGGGCCGTGAAACTTATGCGCGGCCCCGGAGATGAAATCGACAGGGACCTCCTTCACATTGACCGGAAAATGGCCGACGGTCTGCACCGTATCGGAATGCAGCCACGCGTTGTATTTGCGGCAAACCGCGGAAACTGCGCCAAGATCGAGCATCGAGCCGATCTCGTTGTTGGCGTGCATCAGGGTGACCAGTGTCGGGGTGTCGTCCGCAGCGAGGAGGGATTCCAGGTGGCCCATATCGGGCAACGCATGCCGGTCGATCTTGACCATGTCGACGCGCACCTGGTGACTGGCCTGCACGCACTCCACCGATTTCCGCACGCAATTGTGCTCCGCCGGGGACGTGATGATACGCCTTACCCCAAGATGATGTACGGCGCCCTTGATGGCGGTGTTGTTCGCTTCCGTGCCGCCCGACGTAAAGAATATCTCCCCGGTCGACGCCCCGATGAGTTGCGCGACAGCCTTCCGGGCCCGCTCCACCGCGGCACGGGCGGTACGACCTTCCTGGTGGATCGATGAAGGATTGCCATAGTGCTGCGTGAGGTAAGGCAGCATGGCTTCCACCACCTCCGGGCGAACCGGGGTCGTGGCGGCATTGTCGAGATATACGCGGGTTGGCATAGGAATCTGTAAATGTAACGAATGGACAGAAAATCGGGTTCAGGCCCCGGTGACTCGAGCCTTTACCCGGTCGGCCATCGCCTGTGCCTCGGCCATGTCCGGCGCCTCGGCATAGATCCGCAGGATGGGTTCCGTGTTCGATTTGCGGAGATGGACCCAGCCGTTGGGATACAAAAGCTTGAGCCCGTCCCGACGGTCGATCTCGGCGCCTGCGAAGGCAGCGGCGACAGCGTCGAGGATGGCTGCGGGATCGCGCGCGGGATCAAAGGCCACCTTGTCCTTGACCATTGCGTAGTGCGCATACCGGGCTTTGAGGGCCGACAATGGCTTTCCGGATTCCGCGAGATGCATGAGGATGAGCGCGACGCCGAGGAGGGCATCCCGGCCGTAATGCAGGGCGGGATCGATCACGCCGCCGTTGCCCTCTCCGCCGAGTACCGCGTCGCGGGCTTTCATTTCGGCCACGACGTGCACCTCGCCCACCGGGGCGAAATGACAGGGCTGCCCATATCGGGCGGCCAGGTCGCGAAGCGCGAGGCTCGACGAGAGATTGGTGACCACCGGCCCCGGCGTCTTGCCCAGGACGTAATCCGCGGCGCACACGAGCGTGTATTCCTCGCCGAAGAACGTTCCGGTCTCATCGACGAGCGCGAGGCGGTCCACGTCCGGATCGACGCTGATGCCGATGGATGCACCGGCCGTCCGCACGGTTTCACAAAGCTCGGTGAGGTGCTCCGGCAAGGGCTCCGGGTTGTGCGCAAAGCGTCCGCTGAGATCGGCATTGAGCAGGGTGTACTGGACGCCCAGGGCATCGAGGAGCGGAGGCAAGCTGATCGTCCCCGTGCTGTTGATGCAGTCGACGACGGCCGACAGGCGAGCGGCGGCAATGCGTGCGGCATCGATGAGCGGATGATCGAGGATCGCCATGATATGCTGGTCGATCGCATCCGTCACACGGAGTACATGGCCGAGGTCATCGACGCCGGCATACGTGATGCCCGCAGTGCCGGCTTCGGCCTGGTGCCGGATCGCCGTGCCCTCGGCCTCGGAGATGAACTCGCCGCGGGCGTTGAGGAACTTCAGCGCATTCCATTGGGCGGGATTATGACTGGCGGTGATGATGATCCCGCCGCCTGCACCGGCAAAGGGCACGTACATCTCCACGCTGGGCGTCGTCGAGTGGTCGGCATCGAGGACGTCGATCCCCATGGCCTGCAGCGTCCCGATGACAAGCCGCTTGACCATCTGGCCCGAGATCCGTCCGTCGCGGCCGACGACAACACGGGCCGGCACCGGTTGGTCCAGGAGCCAACGCCCGTAGGCGGATACGAAGGAGACGATATCGGGCGGCGCAAGGTTGTCGCCTGGCGTGCCGCCGATGGTGCCGCGAATGCCGCTGACGGATTTGATAAGGGTCACAGGCCGTAGGATTTGTGGGGCAAAACTATACATTTGACCGATGATCGACACGCTGCTCGACTGGGATCGCGCCGTCTTCCACTGGATCAATGATGGGTGGAGCAACGGCCTTTTCGATCTCGTCCTGCCGCTCGCGCGCAACAAATACGCCTGGTTGCCGCTGTATGTGTTCTGCATCGCGTGGATCCTGTACAACATGCCGTGGCGGAAGTCGCTCATTGTCTTCGGCTTCGTCGCCCTCGGCGTCTTCGCGGCCGATACGATCAGCTCAAAGCTGATCAAGTACGAGGTGCGTCGACCGCGCCCCTGCCAGGAGAAGCTGATGGAACCGCCCGTTCGCCTTCGCGTCGACTGCGGTTCAGGGTATTCGTTTACCTCCTCACATGCGACCAATCATTTCTTCCTGGCCGCCTTCATCACGATCGTGTTCGGCAGGTTCATGGGGCGATGGCGTTTTGCGTGGTGGGCTTGGGCCGCACTCGTGAGTATTGCGCAGGTCTACGTCGGCGTGCATTATCCGCTCGACGTGATCGCCGGCGGAGCGCTCGGGGCCGTGATCGGGACATCCATGGCCATCCTGTGCAGGCACATGCTCCACGAGCCGCAGGCGGATCATCCCATTTCCGGCTAACATGGCCGATCTTTGCAGAAAATCGATGATCCTTCACCATCCAATCTTCATCCCATGATCCGCATAGATGGCAATGCATTGTCCACGACGATCAAGCAAGAACTCCGCGTCCTCACCGATCAACTTCGCGCCCGGGGTGAACGTCCGCCGCATCTGGCCGCCGTCCTTGTGGGCGATAACCCGGCCAGCCGCGCCTATGTCACCAACAAGGTGAAATCCTGCAGCGAGGCAGGTTTCGACTCGACGCTCATCGAACGCCCGACCACCATCACGCAAGATGAACTCCTCGCCATCGTGCGCCAGCTCAACGAGGATCCGGCCATCGACGGCTTCATCGTCCAGTTGC